>NZ_BAAJYT010000115.1:0-11327 GCF_057541515.1 Acidovorax sp. KNOB132 | reverse complement strand
CCTGCGCGAGGTGGCCGCCGCCCTGGGCGAGGCCATGGACGGCGCGCTGTGCGACCAGAACGGCACGCCGCTGCCCGCCATGACCATGGACCCCATCGCCGCCGACCTGGAGCTGCTGTACGACAAGCTCGACAGCCGCGAGCTGTCGGCCGGCTCGCTGCTGGCGCGCCGCCTGTTCAGCTGAGTGGCCGGTCATCCCGGGCCGAAAGGACACCCCATGCGCTGGTGGCACGTGCTGTTTCCCCCGGTGGTGGAAACACCCCAGGGGCTGTTTCGCCCTTCGAACGCCGTCCTGGACCGGTGGTTGCCAGCCATCGGGTGCCTGGTGGTCGCGGGTGTTGCGCTGTGGCAGTACCGGACGATCGGCCGGTTCAACTACTTTGGCCTGGTCTACCTGGGGTTGTTCGTCGCCCCGGCCATCGCCGGTTGGCGTGCCCGGCGCCAATTCGGCCGCATGGGCAAGCCCCTGGTGCGCATCGACGGTTCGGAAGTCTTCCTGAGCCTGCCCCAGAACGTGCGGCCCGGCCACGTGCAGGTGCCGCTGGCAGATGTCCGGGCCATCGTGGTCAAGGGTACGCCGGGCCAGCGCAGCTACGTGTTCGAGCGCCACGCGGGCGAGCCCATCGAGGTGCGCCCCGGGTTCGGTCGGCTCGATGCGCGGGTCGTGGATTTCCTGCAGCGCGCCATGCCCGCTGCCATTCCTGTGAACGTGCAGGAGCCTCCTACTTTTCTGGGTTCCATCCGTGGTGACTGATTCCAAGCCTTCCGCAGCCGGCGCGCTGCCCCTGCAACCCGCCGAGGCCATCGACGCGCTGCGCGCCCAGCTCAACCGCTGGGCCCACCAGTACTACGTGCTCGACGAGCCCACGGTGCCCGATGCCGAGTACGACCGCGTGTTCCGTGAACTGCAGGCGCTGGAAGAGGCCCACCCGGACCTCGTCACCCCCGACTCGCCCACCCAGCGCGTGATCGGCGCGGTGATGGAGGGCCTGTCGCCCGTGCGCCACCGCGTGGCCATGCTCAGCATCCGCACCGAGACCGACACCGAAGCCAGCGGCGCCCGCACCTTCGATGCCCGCGTGCGGCGCGAGCTGAAGCTGGCCGAAGGCGATGCGCCCGTCGAATATGTGGCCGAGCCCAAATTCGACGGCCTGGCCATGAGCCTGCGCTACGAAAACGGCCGCCTGGTGCAGGCCGCCACGCGCGGCGACGGCGAGGTCGGCGAGGACGTGACGCACAACGTGCGCGCCATCCGCCAGATTCCCTTGACGCTGCCCACGGGCGGCAAGAACGGCGCCCCCCCCGGTGCTGGAGGTGCGCGGCGAGGTCTACATGCGCCGCGCTGATTTCGACCAGCTCAACGAACGCCAGCGCGAGGCCGGCGGCAAGACCTTCGTCAACCCGCGCAACGCGGCGGCGGGGGCGGTGCGGCAGCTCGATTCGGGCATCTCGGCGCAGCGGCCCCTGAGCTTTTTCGCCTATGGCCTGGGCGACGTCACGCCGGCCGGCGAGGGCGGGCCCGACTTCGGCACGCACTACGACATGCTGCAGGCCCTGAAAGGCTGGGGTTTTCCGGTGGCGGCGCAGGTGCGCGTGGCGCACGGCGCTCAGGAGCTGATCGCCTTCCACCAGGAGATCGGCGCCTCGCGCGACCGCCTGCCCTACGACATCGACGGCGTGGTCTACAAGGTCAACCGCCTGGACCTGCAGCGCCAGCTGGGCTTCGTCACGCGCGAGCCGCGCTGGGCCGTGGCGCACAAGTACCCCGCGCAGGAGATGGTCACCCGCATGGACGGCATCGACGTGCAGGTGGGCCGCACCGGCAAGCTCACGCCCGTGGCGCGGCTGGCGCCGGTGTTCGTGGGCGGGGTGACCGTCACCAACGCCACGCTGCACAACCTGTTCGAGCTGCGCCGCAAGAAGGCCCGGGTGGGCGATCAGGTGATCGTGCGGCGCGCGGGCGACGTGATTCCCGAGGTCGTGGCCGTGGTTCCGCCGGCGCTGGGCGCGGCCATGCCGGCGCCCGAGCCCGTCCGTGAAGACTCCGCCGCCGCGGCGGCCACCGATGCGCTGGTGGACCTGGTCCCGGGCGGTGAGGATCAGCACCGGCAGGGCCGGATCGGGCAGCGCGGGCGCGCCCGGGGCACCGGGCGGGCTGTGGCGCAACCGGCGCAGCAGCTGGGCGCCATCGCCATCGGGCAGACCCAGGTCCAGCAGCACGGCATCGAACCGCTCCATGCGCAGGGCGCTCCAGGCGGCCGCCACGCTGGAACACACGTCCACCGCATAGCCGCGCTGGTGCAGGTTGGTGCGCAGGCCGTCGGCAATGCCTGCATCGTCTTCGACCACGAGGATTCGCATGGGGGCGATTGTCACCGCGATGTGGATTCGCCAGAGCCCGCCCGTCCGGCGGACCGAAAAACATGGTGGAGACCACCGTTAAGACGGCGTTAAGAGCGGCTGCTATCGTCCGCCCCCATGCCGACTTCCTACCCCCCTGTCGCTGCGCCTGCCGCATCGCGACTCTCCCCTTCGCTTCCACCGCTGGCCTGGGCGCTGGGCGTCCTGGCGGTACTCATCGCCTGGGACAGTTCGGGCCTGGACCTCGATCTGGCCCGGGTGTTCGGCTCGGCACAGGGCTTTCCCCTGCGCGACCACTGGCTTTTCGTGCACGTGCTCCATGAAGGCGCGCGGCGGCTGGGCTGGGTGCTGGTGCTGGTGCTCGCTGTCGGCGTGTGGTGGCCGGTGGGCGTGCTGCGCCGGCTGGACCATGGCGAGCGGGTGCAGATGGCGATCAGCGCCCTGCTGTCGCTGGGGGTGATTGCCCTGCTCAAGCAGAGCAGCACCACCAGTTGCCCCTGGGACCTGGCGGAGTTCGGTGGCGTGGCGCGCTACGCCTCGCATTGGGCCCTGGGCGTGATGGACGGCGGCGGCGGCCACTGCTTTCCCGCAGGGCATGCCTCGGCCGGCTTCGCGTTCCTCGGTGGCTATTTCGCCCTGC
This sequence comes from Acidovorax sp. KNOB132, assembly GCF_057541515.1. NCBI lineage: Bacteria > Pseudomonadati > Pseudomonadota > Betaproteobacteria > Burkholderiales > Comamonadaceae > Acidovorax > Acidovorax sp. KNOB132. The sequence goes on along the minus strand of NZ_BAAJYT010000115.1, from coordinate 8,326 downwards.
GCCGCAAGGCGCCACGCGCCGCGCGCTGGTGGCTGGCCGGCGCCCTGGCCGCCGGTGTCATCCTCGGACTGGCGCAGCAAGCACGCGGCGCCCACTTCACCAGCCACACGCTGTGGACTGGCTGGTTCTGCTGGATGACGGGCTGGCTGTGCGACCTCGGGGGACAGTGGATGCGCCGGCATTTCCCGGAACTGGACAGCCACCTGACCGCCGACGCCGACGCCCATGCTGTCCATTGAACTGGCGCTGTTCACGGCCGTGAACGCCACGGCAGCGACCCCGACCGGCATCGTGACCGCCGCGCGCTGGCTGTCGCAGGGGTTCCCCATCCTTGCAGGGCTACTGGTGGCCGCGGGCCTGGCCTTTGGCAGCCCCCGGCTGCGCCAGGCCCTCATGCTGAGCCTGGTGGCCGTAGTAGTCGCCTGGTGCGCCGCGCACGGCATCCGCGCATGGTTTCCCATGCCCCGCCCGGGGCAGCTGGGCCTCGGCGTGCAGTGGATCGAGCACGGCGTCCGCGCGGGCTTTCCCAGCATGCATGCCACCGGCGCGTTCGCGCTGGCCCAGGGGTTGGCCCTGGGGCTGCACCGGCGCCACGCGCCCTGGCAATGGCTGGCCTTCGGACTGGCGGCGGCCGTGGCGTGGAGCCGCGTCTGCCTGGGCGTGCACTTTCCCGCGGACGTGCTGGCGGGCGCACTGACCGGCTGCGCGAGCGCCCTGTTCGCCAGGGCCCTGCTGCGGCACGCGCTCAGCTGGCGCGGCAGATCTTCAGCATATTGGTTCCGCCCGGCGCGCCCATCGGCTCGCCGCACGTGATCGCGTACAGGTCGCCCTGCTGCACGATGTTGCGGCTCTTGAGGTGGCCTTCGGCCTGTTCCAGCGCGGTGTCGCGGTCGGCGCTGGTGTCCATGAGCAGCGGGCGCACGTTGCGGTACATGGCCATCTTGCGCTGCGTGGCCACCTTGGGGGTGAGCGCGTAGATGGGAATGTGGATGCGGTGGCGGCTCATCCACAGCGCGGTGGAGCCGCTCTCCGTCATGGCCACGATGGCCTTGGCCCCCAGGTGGTGGGCCGTGAAGAGCGCGCCCATGGCGATGGACTGGTCGATGCGGCCCAGGGTCTGGCCGGTGAAGTCGGAATCGCGCTCGGGGTCTTCCGCGCCTCGGCGGCGGCGCAGATCTTGGCCATCTCCTCCACCGTCTCCAGCGGGTATTTGCCCGCAGCGGTCTCGGCGCTCAGCATCACGGCGTCGGTGCCGTCCAGCACGGCGTTGGCCACGTCGCTCACCTCGGCGCGCGTGGGCACGGGATTGGTGATCATGCTTTCCATCATCTGCGTGGCGGTGATGACGACCTTGTCCATGTCGCGCGCCATGCGGATCATCTTCTTTTGCAGCGCCGGAACGGCCGCGTTGCCCACCTCCACGGCCAGGTCTCCCCGCGCCACCATGATGCCGTCGGACACGCGCAGGATTTCCTCCAGGCGCGGCACGGCCTCGGCCCGCTCGATCTTGGCGATCAGGCCCGGCTTGTGCCGGTACTCGGCTGCAGCCACATTGCACAGCTGGCGCGCCATTTCCATGTCGGTGGCGTTCTTGGGAAAGCTCACGGCCACGTAGTCGGCCTGGAAGCTCATCGCGGTGCGGATGTCCTCCATGTCCTTGGCGGTGAGGGCCGGTGCGGTGAGGCCGCCTCCCTGCTTGTTGATGCCCTTGTTGTTGGACAGCTCGCCACCAATCTTGACGGTGGTGTGCACTTCCTCACCGCGCACGGCGTTCACCACCAGCACGATCAGGCCGTCGTTGAGCAGCAGCACGTCGCCGGCCTTCACATCGCGCGGCAGTTCCTTGTAATCGAGGCCCACGCCGTTGTCGTCGCCCGGAATGGTGCGCGACGCGTCGAGGATGAAGGACTGGCCCTGCTGCAGCTGCACGCGGCCTTCGGCGAACTTGCCCACGCGGATCTTGGGGCCCTGCAGGTCGGCCATGATGGCCACCTCGCGGCCCGCGCGCTGTGCGGCCTCGCGCACGGCGATGGCGCGATCAATGTGGTCCTGCGCCTTGCCGTGGCTGAAGTTCAGCCGCACCACATTGACCCCGGCACGGATCATCTGCTCCAGCAGTTGCGGGTCGCTGGAAGCGGGCCCGAGGGTGGCAACGATCTTGGTGGCGCGGCGGATCTGCATGGCGGTTCGGTCTCTCTGCATGGATGTAATCGGGTTTCAATTTTGCATGAAAAGAGGTTACATCACCTTCAGGCAGACCCCGACTGCGCGCCATGGCCAAAGCAGGTCTGCACTGGCAGGGTTGCAGAGGGCCACCCCCGCTGCGGCAGACCTTGGGCCGCCCTCGATGCCCGGGCGGTTCATCCGCCCGGGCATCGAAACCTCAGACCTGTGCGTCGCCTTCCGGATGGGGCCGGCGCTGCCGCAACCCGACCTGGGGAGCAACGCCGGCATTGCGAGCCTCGGCCTCGGCTTCCCGGCGGACCGCACGCACCGCGCCCTCTGCCTGCCAGCTTCCTCCGATGGCCGCGTACCCCAACCCCGCCAACATGCCGGCGAGGGAATTGCTCAACAAGTCCTGCTGGCTTAGCGTCCCCCCGCGGTTCACATTCCCGAGGATGTTGAAGACGGCATTCCCCGCCGAGATGGCGGTGATGCGCGCAGGCGTCTGGTCCAGCAAACGGCCATAGTCCGTTCCCGTGACGCGAGGATTCCATTGCTGCACCGTACCGGACTGCAGCGCCTCCTGCTGGGTGACGGATATCCAGTCCGCGGTCTCCACCGCCCAGTTGATGGCGGCCTTGATGGCGGACACCCCTGCAATGTCGCCCCACGCATCGCTTCGGGCGCCACTGCTGCTGGCCCCATCCAGCAGCACGGCGCGGGCGGCAGCAGTATCCCCTCCCAGAATCGGAAGCTGGGACCACGCGTTGTTGCCCACGACGTTGGCCAGTCCATAGAACAGGCTGGCCGAGTTGAGGTGGCTGCCGCTCACGCCGCCGGACGTTTCCTCCTGCGTGCCGACCATGCTGAAGGACGCCTGAATGAAGTCGCGTGCGAAGGAATACGCAACGGTCTTGATGTCCCCTGCAAGCACATCGGTGGCCATGCCCACGTTGCCGGTGAGCGTGCCATGCAGCGACAGCCCGATTGAGGCCATGGACGCACCGATCTGCTCCAGCGTCACGATGCGCGACATGAGCTGCTGCGTCTGGCGCATTGACGCGCGCTGATGGTCCGAACATTCGGCCCATTGCTCCGCGGTCATCGCATGAAAACCCCGCGCGGCCGTGTCCGGATCGCGTGCCTCGCGCCGTTCCCGCATCACGGCCATGCCGATGTTGAGCAACCCCACGCCCACCTGCATGCCCAGGACCATGTTGGGCGGTGTGGCGCGAAACGCGACCTTCATGGACTCCCCCATCATCTCGCGCAGAAAGGTGGGCACGAAGACCGAAGCCGCCTGGTGAATGCCATGGCCCAGTACCGCGCCCATGATGCGCTGGCTGGGCAGCATCGAACCCACGGCCTGCACCGTGGTGGACTCCGAGACCGCGGTGCGGGCCGCAGTGGCCGCCTCCCCGAGCCGGTGCAAGGCCGCCCCTCCGGTTTCCATCGCGCCGATGCCCAATTGCCGCAGCATCGCGTTCCAGCTCTGCGGCTCAGGCACCGCCGGCTCCTCGTGTTCCTGCAGCTCTGGCATATCGACCCGGCGACTGGCGCGCAGGAACCGGTCCAGCGGGATATCAACGAGCTCTTCCAGCGCCGGCAACTGGCCCATGGGCGAGAACGACGCATTGGCGTTTGAAACCTCGGTTATCGCCGTTCCCTCACCGAAACCACCGGCGTTCGGAGTAACGGGTTCGCTGCTAATCCAGCGACGGCTGCCTCCGGATAGAGGGGTATGGAAGGATTCGGAACGCGTAGGACTGGACAGCAGGGAGAAGGAATCCCCTTCTTGAAGCGCCTGGCGCGGCGGCATCGTCTGCGGATGCGCATGGGAAAGGCCTCGCCGGCCGGTCAGCGACTCGTGCTGAAGGCGTCCGGAAATGCTGGCGCCCGAGGAGCGGGCCTGGGGCGTCTGAGGTTCAGGGGAAAGTGTGGGGCGGATCGGTGTGGTCGAACCGGACGCGTTCGTTTTATTGAGCATGGGTACGCTCCGTGTGGCCGCCGGAGGCTTCGGGTGCCGCGCAGGGAACGCCCGCCTGCACGGCATTGGCCAGCGCAGCCAGTTGCAGAATGTGCCGAGCGACGACCTCCGCCGAGGCGTTGCCCAGTGGACACCGGCACAGCAGTTGCGGCCCCGCGAAACCGCGGGCAAAAACGGCTCTAAGGCTGAGCATCAGCTGCGTGGATGCCTGCAGCGCGGCCACGCGCCGGGCCGGATCGTCCAGGCAGTCTGCGAGCAAGGGCGCTGTCATGATCAGCGCCTCCTCGTCCACGTCGGGCACCAAGGCAATGGTGCGGCTTTCCAGGGCGATGGTTCCGGTGCGCGAGGCATCCTTTGCCTGCTCCTGCGATGCGCCCAGGAACAAGGCCGTGTCCCTGACCAGCGCCAGAACGCGGGATGACGCTTCGAACTCCTGCACAGGGGCGGGTGGCTGCGGGCGGGGTGCGAGAACGGCGCTCATTGCACACCTCCTTTGCGCGGCGAGGCTGCGCCCAGTGCCAGCACCCCCTCCCGGGTGGCTTGGCACATGGCCAGCAAGCCGCCAAGCTGCGCGGCAAGAAGCTGCTCGTTTTCCTGCTGCGTCTCCAGGCGGCGCACCAGCACGGCATCGCCGTTGTCTTCCATGCCATAGCCCCAGTCGGAGCTGAGCATCGACTGCCCGTTGGCGACCAGCAGCGCGTCGGTCCAGGTTTCCGCCGGAACATGCTCGGGCCGGGCCATCGTGGCAATGGCGGCCCATGGGCCATTGTCCCGATGGCTCAGGGGTGCCACGCGCAGCGTGAACGGCCCCACTTTCGCTTCGCCCGTTTCTCCAAAAATCCGGGCAGTGGCCTCGTCGGCCCCCAGTTGCAGGGCTGCGTCCCTGGCACAGGCCTTGCGCCGGGATGACAGTGCGGGGCCACGCACGGGTGGCTTCGGTTTTGCGTTTTTCATCGTCGTTCTTTCAACCGTTATCGCTTATATCTTTCCGCGCGACATGCGGATTTGGTGCCCTTTACACCAGCCGGCAGTCGTCTCTGAAAATGTGCCGGCCGTTCCATCGTTGAATGTGCGAAGGCGCCACATGCCTCGACAAGCGAAGCGATTGGCCGGGTTGCGAAAAACAAAGTTGACAGGAACGCGCGACATTGAACCTTGGCAGGCGCGCCAGATCATGGCCGCCCCGCCGAGCGGTCGATTCCATCAGGCCGCAAGGTGCATCGCGCAGCGTGGAATCCTTCCATTCAATGCACCAACGCAAATGAGAAATATTCTCATTTGTGTGACAATATGCGCCGTGAGCCAGACAACCTGCAGGGACAACGGTGCCGCGATCGGCAGTGTTCAGACCGCGCGAGAGGGTATCCAGCAGACAACCCTTTTCGACGCACTCCATGGTTCACTGCCTGCACCTCCGGCCTGTTTCTCTTGCGCACGGCGCCCTGCGCTTCGCCCCCATTCCGCATGCCCTTCGCCCGCTGGCGGGTGCTGCGCTCCTGGCGGTCCTCGCCGCCCCTGCCGCGCCGGCGTGGGGACAGGGCTTCGGCACCGGCACCCCAGGCGCCGTGAGGACGGCACTGCTGCCGCAGGTGGACGTGGTGGACGAGGCCGAACGCAGTCCGGGCACCTCCACCGTCGTCAGCGGCGAGGCACTGGAGCAGGCTGGCAGCATGAAGGACGTGGTGCGCAACCAGCCGCTGGTCTCGGCCCCGGGCACCGCTGCGGGCACCACCCGCAATCGCAGCAACTTCGACCGCTCCGGCACGACGGGCTACAACATCCGCGGGATCGAAGGCAACCGCGTGGGCATGGACGTGGACGGCGTGGAAATGCCCGAAGCCACCACCCGCCCCTACGTGAGCCGCGTGGGCGCGAACACCTTCGGCATCGGACGCGACTTCATCGACCCCGAGATGTTTTCCTCGGTCAACATCCTGTCCGGCACCACCTCCGCCAAGCGCTCCGCCGGTGGCATCGGGGGCGCCGTGAGCTTCAAGACCAAATCGGCGAGCGACTACCTGCGGGGCGACCGGACCTCGTACCTGGGCGCCAAGATCGGCTACGACTCGGCCGACCGAGCATGGAACGAGAGCTTCACCGGCGCCGCCCGCAGCGGCGACCTCGATGGCCTGATCGCCTATTCGCGCCGGGACGGCCACGCGGCGCGCAACCACAGCGACGTGGTGAACAGCTACCCCGACGACTGGCACTCGGACGCCCTGCTGCTCAAGGGCGGCCTGCGCGTGGACGGCAGCAATCGGCTGGAACTCTCGGCCGACCTGTACCGCCGCAAGAATGACACCTTCTTCCACGGGTGGAACACCACCAACACGGCCATCACCGAGCAGTCCCGCCAGGCCAGCGACACGGAGCGCAACACGCTGCAGCTGACCCACCAGTGGACGCCGCGCAATGACTGGGTGGACCACGCGGACACCCGCCTGTACTTCCAGGACACGGGCACCACGGACGTGACCGACACCACCACGCTGGCCACCGGCGCCCTGGTGCGCAATCTTTCCGAGAACCAGACCCGCACCTGGGGGGCGTCCACCACGGCGGACAAACGCATCGGCCGGCACCAGTTGAGCTTCGGCGCCAACGCCTCCACCCAGGACGTGGACCGCCCCTGGAACGTGGCGGGCTACATGAAGCCCCAGCCCGACACCACCACCCGGCGCCTGGGCGCCTTTCTCCAGGACGACATCGCCTTCGATGCGGGCGGCAAGCGGCTTGCCGTGATTCCCGCCCTGCGCGTGGACCGCATCGACATCCAGACCCGCAACCTCGGCAACTTCGTCTCCGGCGTGCTCACTGAGCAGGACGTGAGGCGCCTGTACGGCAATGCGCCCTCCACCACCCTCTGGAGCCCCAGCCTGGGCCTGACCTATGACCTCGCGCCGCGCTTCATCACCTATGCGCAGTACAAGCGCAGCGGCCGCGCGCCGTCGCCGGGCGAGATCTTCGGCTCGTGGAACATGGCCAGCAACTACGCCACGGGCAACCAGTACGCGCTGATCGGCAACCGCGACCTGAAGGAAGAGTCGAGCAACGCGTTCGAGGTGGGCGTCAAGGGATCGCCGGCCGACGGCGTGACGCTCAACAGCTCGGTCTTCTACACGCGCTACCGCGATTTCATCGCCTACACCCGCTACACGCGCGCCAGCGCGCCCAGCCTGTTCACGAACGTGCCTGCGCACATCGGCACCATCTACCAGGCCGAGAACCGCGACGAAGCCACCATCTACGGCCTCGAATTGAGCGCACGCCTGGAACACGGCCAGTGGAGCCCGGCGGCCCGCGGCCTGTACACCACCTGGGCGGTGGGCCTGAGCAAGGGCACGTCGCGGTCGCACTACGCCGGCGACAAGGATGTGGCGCTCGACTCCGTGCTGCCACGCAAGGCCATCGTCGGCGTGGGCTACGACGCACCCATGAAGCAATGGGGCGTGAACTTCACCGGCACCTTCGTGGCCGCCAAGCGGGCAGAGGCCACCAACCGCGACAGCTACACCAACGCGGGCGCGGCGCTCACCGACGCCACCACCCAGCTGTTCCGCGTGCCCGGCTATTCCGTGCTCGACCTGAGTGGCTACTGGCAGGTGAACAAGAGCGTGCGCCTGCAGGCCGGCATCTACAACCTGACCGACAAGCGCTACTGGGACTACGCCAGCGCCCGCAGCCTGCAGCCTTCGGTGGCGCGCGACCAGCGCGACATCGAACTGCTCACCCATGCCGGCCGCACAGTGGCGGTGTCGATGTCCGTCGCGTTCTGATCCGCCCGCGCCGGCCTCAGCCGGCCTTCTTTTTCCCCATTCCACAGGAGTCTTCCCATGCCACACCCACTGTCCCTCTTTTCCCACCGTCCTCGCGCCATCCGCCGGGCCGGCATCGCCACCGCCGCCAGCGTGGCGGCACTGCTCGCGGCCTGCGCGGCCCCATCGGCCCCTGCCGGCGACGGCCCGGCGCGGCCGGCAGGCGGCCACGGCAATGCCGCCTTCATCGGTGGCTACGACGCCAACCAGGACGGCCAGGTCACCCGCGCCGAGTACAACGCGGTGCGCAAGCAGCGCTTCGCGGCTGCCGACACCAACCGGGACGGCTGGCTCAGCGAAGCCGAATACGTGGCCGAGTTCGAGGGGCGCCTGCAGCAGCAGTACGCCGCCCAGAAGCGCC
>NZ_BAAJYT010000114.1:0-11510 GCF_057541515.1 Acidovorax sp. KNOB132 | reverse complement strand
GGCGACCCTGGAATAGCGCGACGGCTCAAGCGACCGACCAATGCCCCAAACGAAATGCATATTAATTTAATTAGCACAATGCCCTAGTATCGATTGCGCTGGAGGCCATTTCGGCCCCAACGCGCGGCGCCGGCCGCGCGGCGGCACGGCGCCTGCCGTCAGGCCTGGAGCGTGGCGGTCAGGATGATCTCGGGCACGCTCGCCAGGGCCTTGGACAGCGGGCAGTTCGCCTTGGCCTCGGCGGCGATCTTCTGGAACTGCGCCTCGTCCACGCCCGGCACCTTGGCCGTCAGCGTGAGGGCGATGCGGTCGATCTTGAAGCCCTCGCCCTCCTTGGCCAGCCGCACCTTGGCGGTGGTGTCGAGGGTCTCAGTGGAAATGCCGGCCTTTTCGCAGGCGAACGCGAAGGCCATCGTGAAGCACGCCGCGTGCGCCGCACCCACGATCTCCTCCGGATTGGTGCCCTTGCGGTCGTCCCCGAAACGGCTGCCGAAGCCATAGGGGTGCTGCTTGAGCGCGCCGGTCTCGGTGCTGATCTGGCCCTGGCCGGTCTTGCCAGCGCCTTCCCAATGGACGGATGCGGATTTTTCGGACATGCGGTGCTCCTTGTGCGGTGAACAACAAAACAAACAAGACGCGATCACAACATGCATGGAACCGATCGCGGGTGGGCCCAGCGCCCCGACGCCTGACGCGATTTGTCCTACAGCACCCGCGGGCAGCCCTCAGCCGGTGCGCACCATGCCGATCGCATCGAACGGACAGCGCACCGCACACAGCGCGCACCCCGTGCAGGCCGGCGCATCGTGCAGCACCGACTGCTTGCGCCCCCACGGCTGCGGGCCCGGCACCTGCAGCGACAGCACATGCGGCGGGCACACGGCCACGCACCAGCCGCAGCCGGTGCAGCGGGCGGGGTCGATGCGGGGCAGGGCCTTGCGCGGGGCGTTCATCGCAAAACGAAGAAGAAAAGAAAACGGAGAAGAAGCGGAAGGGACGTTCGGGATCTTGCCGCTTCCTACCGTGCAGGCACAAGCAGGTAGCCCCCTTCGAATCGGGGAGACTGGGTATCCACGCGCACGCAGGTCCTCGGCCGACCCTGGTGAGTGCACTGCGCGACCTCCAGGCCCGCGCCCGCCTTTCTGAGCCGATCCATGTCGGCCAACAGCATCTGCCGCTCGGCGCGCAGTGCCTTCAGCTCTCTTTCGGTCGGAGACAGGTAGGCCATCGCCGCCGCGATCAGGACCACCACGGCCAGTGCCCCCGTGCAGGCATACGCCAGCATCTTCCACTGCAGCGTTTCCTGCGCCGCTGCGAAGGTCCTCGTGGCCTCGGCAGCCGCCGCGTTCGCCTGGGCCCAGGTGGCGGTCATCTTCGCCGCGGCTTTTTCCGCGGCCGGCTCGAGCACCGTTTCGATGGCGGTGCCCACCGTCACAGGCAGCCGGTCGCTGGCCCGTTTCAGCGCGTCCGAGGCCTGGCACGACTGGACCACGGAGGCATCGGCCTTTTGCTGCAGCACCGCCGCCTGTTGCATCAGCGACTGCAGCATGTCGGACAGCTGGTGGATGCGCTCCACGCTGCGTTGTGCATCGTTCATCACAGAGACAGGCCTTTCCCCTGCGGCTTGTGCTCCAGGGCGCGCTCCTGCGCGATGCTGGCGCTCCGCTCGTCCGCCTGCTGCCGGTGGACCTGCAACTCCTGGCGCAGCTCCCGGATGCTTTCGAGCGCGATGTAGTGCAGCGTCCCGTCCTGGCCCACGGACACCAGCAGCCCCGATGAGGACGTGCCCGACTTGCCGGAGAAAGCGGCCACCGCGTCCAGATAGCGCTGGATGAGGGCATCGGGAAACTCCTCGGCCTGCGCCTTTCCCACCGTCTCCGCCAGCGATTGCGTGAATGCTTGAAAGTCGAGTGGAGGGCTCTGGCCCCCGGCGAAGTCCAGGTAGGGGCAGACCCGGGTGCGCCAGTCCAAGGGCCCCTTGGAGGACTCCACGTACCAATGGATGGCGCGGGACACCTGCTGCAGCGCCGGCTCGTTTTCAAGCGACAGCTTGAGGGTGTCGAGCTTGTCCGACTCCTTGTCGCTGTTGTTGGACGCCCGCTTGAACTCGATCAGCCGGATGACGCCTGGATAGCGGAGCAGCACATCCCCCAAGGGACCGTCGAGCGGCGTCTGCTGGAGCAGGTTCACCACCCCCGGCAACGGCTTGTCCGGAAACCGCCGCCCGATCACGAGCCCCAGGCTGTAGAGGAAATTGCCGATCAGGATGTTTTCGTAGGGGTCTTTCATTTCGTCTACCTCCCTGTGTTTTTTGGTCATTCAATTGACGCGGACTTTAACCAACGCGTCATACAACTTTTGATCAACTCGTTTCTTGGAATAACCTTCTGGCTCGGGTAAAAGCAGTCCTTCGGCCCACCACATGCCCACTCGATGCTTCCCATCACATCGCCAGATCTGGCGCCACCCGATACAACCGACCTCATCGAACCACTGTCCGCCTCACTGGCTTTTATCGGCGGCGGCGGTGGCAAGTTCTCATTCGACCCGGACGATAGCCAGCGCCCTCGCTCCCAATTCGTCGTTGTGCGGAACGGCGAAGGCGCTGCGATGGGAACCGACACTTTTCAGTTGCTGACTCACTGGTGCCAACTCCTAGCAGCGCTTGAGCGTGGCCGTGCATCAGTGAGAGTTCGTTCGTGCCTTTTCGAGCGAAACGCTGTTGGGCGCCGTCCGTTTCCCCCAGGAGTTTTCTGATGGATGCCAGTGCACTGCGAGCCACCTTGGAATCCTTGCTGGGACTGCGCGCGAACAGACGGTGGTGGAGTTCAAATCCAATTTGTCCGACGCCGAAAGGATCGGTGCTTACCTTTCAGGGCTTGCCAATACAGCAGCGTTGCAGGGACGAGATCGAGCCTGGCTGGTGTGGGGCGTAGAAGATGGCAGCCATCGGGTGTCGGGTACGGGGTTTGACCCGTTCCAGCAGAAGGTTGGCAACCAATCGTTGTCAATGTGGCTGCAGGTGATGACGAAACCCCGTGCCGACTTCACTTTTCATGAGTTGAGGTACGAAGGTCTCCATGTAGTGATGTTGGAGATACACCCTGCACGTGGGGCACCTGTCGCTTTTCAGCATGTGCGCTATATCCGCTTGGACAGCCATTTGGTGAAGTTGGCGGAATTTCCCAACCATGAGTCCCGTTTGTGGGGTGCGCTAGGTATAGCGGAGGATTGGACTGGGGTGGTGATGCCAGAGGCGTCGCTGGATGACTTGGACCACCGGGCCATTGATGCGGCGCGATTGCGCTATACCGAGTACTTGGTACGAAGTGAGCCAAATGGTGAACGCCATGAGGCCATCCGCTCCGAAGTTGCGGGCCTGGAGGTTTCTACCTTGCTGAACAAGGCGCGCGTGACCAAACAAGGGCGTGTGACACGTGCAGCCCTGCTGCTGCTGGGCAAGGATGAATCCGCACATCTGCTGGGCCCAGCAGATGCAAAGATGACCTGGATTTTGCGAGATGCGTTCAATGACACGGTCACTTCACAGCCATTTGGAATCCCCTTCCTTCTGGCGACCGAACAGTTGTGCGCTCGCATTCGAAATGTGACGCTGGACCACATGCCCGATGGGTCGCTGTTTCCCACGCCAGTGCCACAGTACGATAGTTGGGTACTTCGCGAAGCGCTGCACAACTGCGTCGCCCACCAAGACTATGTTCTGGGCGGCAAGATCAACCTAGTGGAGCACCCAGACCGGCTGGTGTTCAGCAACCTGGGGCAGTTCATTCCGGAAAGCGTGGCGTGGATGTTGGAACACCAGTCCCCGCCGGAGCACTACCGCAACCAATGGCTCATCGATGCGATGATCCGGCTGCGAATGATTGACCAGGCGGGCAGCGGCATACGTCGCATGTTCACGACCCAGCGCCAGCGGTTTTTTCCGTTACCCGACTACGAGTTTGGTCAGACTCCACAAGGGTTTCCACGTGTGGAGTTGACCCTGCAGGGACGGATGCTGGATTCCAAATTTGCGCGGGTACTGATGGCGCGCGCAGATCTGGGCTTGGGCCAGGTACTGCTGCTGGACAGGCTACAGAAGGGCCAAACTCTTTCAGCAGCAGAGGCCAAGAGCTTGCGTGATCTGGGGCTGATTGAAGGGCGCGCCCCAAGGTATTTCATCTCAGCCAAGATGGCCGATGCCTTGGGGCAGAAGGCGAAGTACATCCACCAGCGCGGCCTGGATGACCGGTACTACCAAAAGCTGGTGCTGGACTATCTGCAGCAGTATGGGCAGGCCACCAGAACGGATTTGGATGCCCTGTTGCTTCGGAAGCTACCCGACGTTCTGACTGAAGAGCAGAAAGCCAATAAGGTCAAAAATCTGATGCAAAGCATGAAGCGGGCTGGGCTGATAAAGCCTCACGGCGCGCGCTCTGCGGCCATTTGGCGTCTGTGCCAATCCATGGATAACTGAACCACGGCCCATGGTGTTTAACCATGGGCGTGGTTCTAAGTCATTGATTTTTATATTGTTTAATGCTGTTTCAAGCTGCTATTTAGACAAGATATCCGGTGTCCTTAGACATCAATATTCCCCGCCCGCAACGCATTCGTCTCGATGAAATCCCGCCGCGGCTCCACCTCGTCGCCCATCAGCATGGTGAACACCCGGTCCGCCTCGATCGCATCGTCGATCTGCACGCGCAGCAGGCGGCGCACTTCGGGGTCCATGGTGGTTTCCCAGAGCTGCTCGGGGTTCATTTCGCCCAGGCCCTTGTAGCGCTGGCGGCTGGTGGTGCGTTCGGCTTCGCTGATGAGCCAGGCCATGGCCTGGCGGAAGTCGGACACTTTTTCTTCCTTCTGCTTCTCGCCTTCGCCGCGCAGGGCCTTGGCGCCCTCGCCGACCAGGCCGCGGAAGGTGCTGGCGGCTTCGGCCAGGGCGGCGTAGTCGGCGCCGTGCACGAAGTCCTGGGTGATCAGGCTGCTCTTGACGTTGCCGTGGTGGCGGCGGCTGATGCGCAGGATGGGCTTGTCGGTGCGCACGTCGAACTCGCCGGCCACTTCAGCGGGGATGCCGTTGGTGGTCAGCTCGCGCAGCTTGGCCTGCAACTGCACGGCGCTGGCTTCGGCATCGGCCACGGTGTCCAGGTTCAGGCTCACGCCGTCGGCGATGGCGCGCAGGGCCTCCTTGTCCATGAAGGCGGACAGGCGGTGGATGACGGCCTCGGCGAGCTGGTGCTTTTGCGCCAGGGCGGTGAGGGTGTCGCCGGTCAGGGTCTGCGGGCTGGCGCCACCGGTGGTCACGCTGGCGTCCTTGAGCGCGATGCGCAGCAGGAAGGTGTCGAGCGCGGGGGCGTCCTTCAGGTACAGCTCTTCCTTGCCGGCCTTGACCTTGTACAGCGGCGGCTGCGCGATGTAGATGTGGCCGCGCTCGACCAGCTCGGGCATCTGGCGGTAGAAGAAGGTCAGCAGCAGGGTGCGGATGTGGGCGCCGTCCACGTCGGCGTCGGTCATGATGATGATGCGGTGGTAGCGCAGCTTGGCAGCGTCGAAGTCGTCCACGCCGCTCTTGCCGGATTCGACCGCGGCCTTGCCGATGCCGGTGCCCAGGGCGGTGATGAGCGTGACGATTTCATTGCTGGTCAGCAGCTTTTCGTAGCGCGCCTTTTCCACGTTCAGGATCTTGCCGCGCAGCGGCAGGATGGCCTGGAACTTGCGGTCGCGGCCCTGCTTGGCGGAGCCGCCGGCGGAGTCGCCCTCGACGATGTAGATCTCGCACAGCGCGGGGTCTTTTTCCTGGCAGTCGGCCAGCTTGCCGGGCAGGCCCATGCCGTCCAGCACGCCCTTGCGGCGCGTCATTTCGCGCGCCTTGCGGGCGGCTTCGCGGGCGCGGGCGGCCTCGATGATCTTGCCGCACAGGATCTTGGCGTCGTTGGGGCGCTCTTCCAGGTAGTCGGTCAGCGTCTTGGCGACGATGTCCTCCACCGGCGCGCGCACTTCGCTGGACACCAGCTTGTCCTTGGTCTGGCTGCTGAACTTGGGCTCGGGCACCTTCACGCTCAGCACGCAGCACAGGCCTTCGCGCATGTCGTCGCCGCTCACCTCAACCTTGGCCTTCTTGGCCAGTTCGTGCGCGTCGATGTACTTGCCGATGACGCGGGTCATGGCGGCGCGCAGGCCGGTCAGGTGGGTGCCGCCGTCGCGCTGCGGGATGTTGTTGGTGAAGCACAGCACCTGCTCGCTGTAGCCGTCGTTCCACTGCATGGCCACCTCGACGCCGATCTCGGTGCCGGGAATGCCGCCGTAGGTTTCGGCCGGGCGCGCGCCCGTGGCGTAGAACGCGGTGGGGTGCAGCACCTTCTTGTTGGCGTTGATGAAGCCGACGAAGCCCTTCACGCCGCCGGCGCCGGAGAAGTCGTCTTCCTTGCCGGTGCGCTCGTCCTTCAAGCGGATGCGCACGCCGTTGTTCAGGAACGAGAGCTCGCGCAGGCGCTTGGCCAGGATCTCGTAGTGGAAGTCGTTGTTCTCTTTGAAGATCTCGGTGTCGGGCAGGAAGTGCACCTCGGTGCCGCGCTTGTCGGTGTCGCCGATGACCTTCATGGGCGAGATCTCGACGCCGTTCACGGTCTCGATGATGCGGTTCTGCACGAAGCCCTGGCTGAACTCGAGCACGTGCACCTTGCCCTCGCGGCGCACCGTCAGGCGCAGCATCTTGCTGAGCGCGTTCACGCAGGAGACGCCCACGCCGTGCAGGCCGCCCGAGACCTTGTAGCTGTTCTGGTTGAACTTGCCGCCGGCGTGCAGTTCGGTCAGCGCGATCTCGGAGGCCGAGCGCTTGGGCTCGTGCTTGTCGTCCATCTTCACGCCGGTGGGAATGCCGCGGCCGTTGTCGGTCACGCTGATGGAGTTGTCCGAGTGGATGGTGACGACGATGTCGTCGCAGTGCCCGGCCAGCGCCTCGTCGATGGAGTTGTCCACCACTTCGAAGACGAGGTGGTGCAGGCCCGTGCCGTCGGACGTGTCGCCGATGTACATGCCGGGGCGCTTGCGCACGGCCTCCAGGCCTTCCAGGATCTGGATCGCGCCTTCGCCGTAGCCTTCGCTGGCGCCCGCCTGCTGGGTGTCGATCTTGGTGAAGGGCTGCGCTTCGCCCGCGCCGTCGGAGGAAGGCTCGGGCAGGGTGTTCTCAGCGGTCATGGATGGCCTTGGGGTCCGTGGAAACCGGGGGGTTTCCTGAATGTTCAATAAGGGTCAAATCGGCCTCCAGCGCATATTCTTCTAGGGCATATAGCTACAAAAAACATAGCACTCACCCCCGGCGCTGGAAGACGGGTGCGTCAGATGCGCATGGGCATCACGACGTACTTGAAGGTCTCGTTCTCGGGGATGGTCAGCAGCGCCGAGCTGTTGCCGTCCGACAGCTCCACCTTCACCATGTCCTGGCCCATGTTGGCCAGGGCGTCGATGAGGTAGGTGACGTTGAAGCCGATCTCGATGGTGTCGCCGCCGTAGTCGATGTCGAGTTCGTCCACGGCCTCTTCCTGCTCGGCGTTGTTGGACGCCACGCGCAGGGTGCCGGGCTCCAGGTTCAGGCGCACGCCCTTGAACTTGTCGCTGGTCATGATGGCGGTGCGCTGCAGGCTGGCCAGCAGCGGGGCGCGGCCCAGGGTCACGCTGTTCTTGTGGTTCTTGGGGATCACGCGGTTGTAGTCGGGGAACTTGCCCTCGACCAGCTTCGTGACGAACTCCATGCCGCCGAAGGTGAACTTCGCCTGGTTGTTGGCGAACTGCATCTCGATGTGCGGCTGGTTCTCGCCGCCCGCATCCGACAGCAGGCGCTGCAGTTCCAGCACAGTCTTGCGAGGCAGGATGACTTCCTGCTTGGGCACTTCGACGTCCAGCGTGGCGCTGGCGAATGCCAGACGGTGGCCGTCGGTGGCGACCAGGCTCAGCTGCTGGCCTTCGGCCACGAACAGAATGCCGTTCAGGTAGTAGCGGATGTCCTGCACCGCCATGGCGAAAGACACCTGGCCCAGCAGGTCCTTGAGCACCTTCTGCGGCACGCTGAAGGCGGGGCCGAAGGCGGCCGACTCCTGCACCAGGGGAAAGTCCTCGGCCGGCAGCGACTGCAGCGTGAAGCGGCTCTTGCCGCCCTTGAGGATCAGCTTGGACTGGCTCGACTCCAGGCTCACGGTCTGGTCGCCGGGCATGGTCTTCAGGATGTCGATCAGCTTGCGCGCGCCCACCGTGGTGGTGAAGTCGCCCGTGTCGCCGCCCAGCTCGGCGGTGGTGCGGATCTGGATCTCCAGGTCGCTCGTGGTCAGCTGCAGCGCGTTGCCCGTCTTGCGGATCAGCACGTTCGCCAGGATGGGCAGGGTGTGCCGGCGCTCGACGATGCCGGACACCGATTGCAGAACCGCGAGAACCTTGTCTTGTGTTGCCTTCAGGACAATCATGTCGTCAACCTTTGGTGGTTTTGGGAAACGTGCCAGGACGGCGGCATGGGCCATGCCCCCTCATGCCGTCCAGCACGCCATTTTGCCCGTGAACCGGGCGCGCTCCGTGGGGGTGCGGGGCCACTTCGGCATCAACCCTTGAGCGTCTGCTCCAGCACGTGCAGCTGCTGGTTCAGTTCGGTGAGCTGCTGGCGCTCGCCGGCGATCTTGCGCACCGCGTGCAGCACCGTGGTGTGGTCGCGCCCGCCGAACAGCTCGCCGATCTCGGGCAGGCTCTTTTGCGTGAGCTCCTTGGCTAGGTACATGGCGATCTGGCGCGGCCGGGCGATGCTGGCCGGGCGCTTCTTGCTGTACATGTCGGCGACCTTGATCTTGTAGTAGTCGGCCACCGTCTTCTGGATGTTTTCCACCGAGATCTGCCGGTTCTGGATCGACAGCAGGTCGCGCAGCGCCTCGCGGGCGAGCTGGATGGAGACTTCCTTCTGGTTGAAGCGCGAGTACGCCAGGATCTTGCGCAGCGCGCCTTCCAGCTCGCGCACGTTGCTGCGCACGTTCTTGGCGACGAAGAAGGCCACTTCCTCGGGCATGTCGGCGCTTTCGGCGCGGGCCTTGTTGATCAGGATGGCCACGCGCATTTCCAGCTCGGGCGGCTCGATGGTCACCGTGAGGCCGGAGTCGAAGCGCGAGACGAGCCGCTCGTGGATGTTGGCCAGGCCCTTCGGGTAGGTGTCCGAGGTCATCACGATGTGGCTCTTCTTGGCCAGCAGCGCCTCGAACGCGTTGAAGAACTCTTCCTGCGTGCGGTCCTTGTTGGCGAAGAACTGCACGTCATCGATTAGCAGCAGATCGAGGGAGTGGTAGTGCTCCTTGAACTCGTCGAACGTGCGCCGCTGGTACGCCTTAACCACATCCGACACGAACTGCTCGGCATGGATGTAGAGAACTTTCGCGTCGGGCTTGTCGGCCAGCAGCTTGTTGCCCACCGCGTGCACCAGATGGGTCTTGCCCAGGCCGACGCCGCCATAGATGAAAAGGGGGTTGTACAGGTGGCCGGGCGAGCCCGCCACGTGCATGGCCGCCGAGCGCGCCATGCGGTTGGCCGTGCCCTCGACCAGCGTCTCGAACGTGAGCGCGGCATTCAGGCGCGAGCGGAAGGCACCAGCCACCGGCTCGTCACTGGGCGCCGCGGCGGGCGTGGGCTCGGACGACACCACCTGCCCCGTCGGCGTGGATCGCACGTAAGTGCGGGCAACGGTCTCGCGCTGAGCGAGCGCTAACTCAAGCGACACCGGCTGGCCGTAGAGGCCTTCCAGCAGGGCCGCGATGCGGCCGGCGTATTGCGCACGGATCCAGTCGAGCTTGAAGCGGTTGGCCACCAACAGGGTGACCTTGGAGAAGTCGGGAGCGACCTGGGCGGTGAGCGGCTTGATCCAGGTGTTGAACTGCTGCTCTGGCAGGTCTTGCGCAAGCTGCTCGACGCAGGCTTGCCACAGTCCTTGTCCGGCATCGGCGCCTGGGTCGTTGTCGGGGCTGCGGGAAGGTTCCTCGGTCATTGATGGCGGTTCTTGTTGTGGATAGGAGGAACGATTCAGGGCCGCAGATTGTACCTTTTCAAGGGGTTATCCACAACCTCGGCCAGGGCGCCCACGGCGCGCGCCACCCGCGCCGCAAACCCCCTGTACTGCCGCCTCGCCATTGCCACGCCGGCACAAGCCTGCAATAATCGCCGGTTTCCCTGAATGCGTTCAGGGCAATAACGCCCGGGCCAAGCGCTTTGATCTTGATCGAAGTGCCGCATCCGGAGGGCCTGGAACCCGCATCTTGCGAGTTGCGCCCGGAACCTAACCCTCAAGGACATTGACCATGAAACGTACTTACCAGCCTTCCAAGACGCGCCGTGCGCGCACCCACGGTTTCCTCGTGCGCATGAAGACGCGCGGCGGCCGTGCCGTCATCAACGCACGCCGCGCCAAGGGCCGCAAGCGCCTGGCCGTCTAAGGCCGCCACGGCACTCGGCCCGGTTCCGGGCGGGAACCCTCCCATGCAACGGCTGAAAACCCGTCCGCAGTTCCAGGCCGCCATGGCCGGGGGAACGGTCTCCCGCACCGCACACTTCGCACTGCACCGACTGGGGCTCGCTCCCACCGGCGCAGCGGCCGCATCGCCTCCCGCACCTCCCACAGGGCCCGGCCCCTTGCCTGATGCGCAAGGGCCGCAGGCCCTGTTTGGCATGGCCGAGCCGCCCGGCGTCTGGCTGGGCGCCATGGTGCCCAAGCGCTGGGCCCGCCGCGCGGTCACCCGCAACACCATCAAGCGGCAGATCCATGCCGTGGCCGCCTCGTTCGAGTCCCAGTTGCCGCAGGCGCGCACGTGGTGCGCCTGCGGGCGACGTTCGACCGAAAGCAGTTCACCAGCGCCACGTCCGATGCCCTCAAGCAGGCGGTTCGCGCCGAGCTGCTGCAGCTGTTCGGCTACGCCGTGCGGCGCAGCGGCGGCGCTGCTGCAACGGCCGCTGGGGCACCGACGGCGGCGGCGCCCCAGCCCGCCCCGGCGCCTGTGTCATGATGCGCGCGCTGCTGATGGCGCTGGTGCGTGGCTACCGGCTGGTGCTGAGCCCCTGGCTCGGATCGGCCTGCCGTTTCGAGCCCACGTGTTCGGCCTATTCGCTGCAGGCACTTGAACGCCATGGCGCCGCAGCCGGAACTTATCTGACGCTGCACCGTCTGGCACGGTGCCAGCCCTGGTGCGATGGAGGGCATGATCCGGTGCCCGAAGAACCGCCCCGCGCATTGCGGCTGTTCTCGCGCCTGTCTCCTTCCACGTCCTCCACCCCCTCCTCACCGAAGAAGTCTTCATGAACGACATTCGCCGCACCATCCTGTGGGTGATATTTGGCTTTTCCATGGTTCTGCTATGGGACAAGTGGCAAGTGCACAACGGCCACAAGGCCACCTTCTTCCCCGGTGCAACGCCTGCCGCCGTGGCGCCCGCGTCTTCGGCGCCGGCCGCCTCTGGCACCGCCGGCGCTTCCACCGTGCCGGCCCCCACGGC
>NZ_BAAJYT010000113.1:0-11580 GCF_057541515.1 Acidovorax sp. KNOB132 | reverse complement strand
CGACGCGTGGGCGTGTCGGGCCTGCCGTCCCCCGTGGTCCAGGTGGCGCAGACCGAAGCCGCCGCGTTCGCGCTGCAGGCCGACGGCACGGTGCGCTCCTGGGGCATGGCGGGCTATGGGCAACTGGGCCGCGCGACGGCCTCGCGCGAATCCGCGCCGCAGGCCATCGAAGGCCTGGGTGCCATCGCGCACCTGGCGCCCGGCCATGCGCACGTGCTGGCGCTGGACCGTGCCGGACGCGTCTGGGCCTGGGGCGCCAACGCGGCCGGCCAGCTCGGCAACGGGGCGCTGAAGGAATCCGCCGTGCCGGTGCGGGTGGACCTGCCCGGGCGCATCGTGCAGGTGGCCGCGGGCGACACGCACAGCTTCGCGGTGGACGCGCAAGGCGGGCTGTGGGCCTGGGGCTCCAACCAGTACGGGCAGGCGGGCGGCGGCGATGCGCGCTATGTCGCCAGGCCCGTGCGGGTGCGCACCGGCTTCGCCGTGGCGCAGGTGGATGCGGGCATGTTCTACACCGTGGCGCTGTCGCGCCAGGGCGACGTGTTCGCATGGGGCTGGAACGGCATGGGGCAGCTCGCGCGGGACGGCCTGGCCTTTTCCGCCAGGCCGCTGAGGGTGCCGGCGCTGCGCGGCGTGCTGCAACTGGCGGCCGGATCGGGCCATGTGCTGGCGCGCACGGGCACCGGGCTGCTCGCCTGGGGCGACAACCGCTCGTCCGCCTGCGGGGCGTTTCCGTCCACCGCCGTGCAGGTCCGACCCCATCCCATCGCATTCGCCTGAAGGCCCGCCATGACCGATTCTTTCTCGACCCCGGAGCCGACGCGCCGCGCCAGCCTGCAGTGGATGTTCGGGCTCTCCCTGGGCACGGTGGTCGCCCCGCTGGCCGGCTGCGGCGGCAGCGCCTCCGGCGCCACGGCGGACACGCTGCCCGAGCCCGCCGCGCTGACCTCGTCCGGCGGCCAGCTCAGCCTGGACCTGTTCGCCCGCTACGGTGCGCAGCCGCTGCGCATCGCGGGATCGCAGCCGCCGGCCTATCCGGGCGTGGCCCGCACGGTGCAGACCGCGCTGCGCAGCTTCAACGGCCAGTACATGGCGCCCACGCTGCACCTGCAGCCCGGCGACACGTTGCGCATCCGGCTGGTGAACGAACTGCCGGCCAACGTGAAGGGCCAGTCCTCGCTGGACTACCTCAACCACCAGAACAGCACCAACCTGCATTTCCACGGCCTGCACGTCGATCCGCGGGAGATCCGCCCCGGCGTGTTCGGCGACTACGTGGTGGACATGGCCGAGGCCGGCGTGCTGCCGGGGGCCAGCCGCCAGCACGAGGTGGCCATCCCGGCCGACCACACCAACGGCATCTACTGGTACCACCCCCATCTGCACGGGTCGTCCAACGTGCAGGTCTCCAGCGGCATGTTCGGCGCCATCCTCATTCACGACCCCCAGGACACCTTCATCGACACGCCGGACATCCGCGAGCGGGCGATCCACGTGCACAAGGTCAACCTGACCGACGACGGCAAAACGGAATCGTTCTACGACTCCATCCGCACCGCGTCGTCGGGCTTTTTTGCTCAACGGCGCCTACCAGCCCACCATCGTGATGCGGCCGGGCGAGGTGCAGCAGTGGCACTTCGTCAACACGGCTTCGTTCTACCCGTTCAACCCCGTGCTGGACGGCCACACGCTCTGGGCATATGCCAAGGACGGCAACGTGTTCAACCGCCGTTTCAAGCCCATCAACGCGGCCACCTCGGACCAATTCGACAACGCCCACTGGCCCGGCAACGCGCTGTACCCCGGCAACCGCCATTCGATCGTGGTGAAGGCCAGCGACGTGCCTGGCACGTACTACCTGCGTTCGGTCAAGGCGCCGTCGAGCGAGGCGCAGGACGAGATCGTCGCGCGCATCGTGGTGGAGGGCACGCCGCTGTCCACCCCGCTGCCCCAGCCCGCGCGCCTGCCGCGCTATGCCGAGCACCTGCCCATCACCGATGAGGAACTGGCGGCCCATGGCGGCAAGCAGCGCAGCCTGGTGCTGGCCGTACTGCCCAAGACGAGCGAGCGCCTGGCCCAGCCCATTCCGGCGGGGGAGGGCTGGTTCATCCCGCTGTCGGACGGCGTCGACGGCTTCACCGACACCGTGTTCTCGTCCGGCGACGCCTCGCCGCAGGCCCGGCTGTCGCCGTTCCAGTCGTCGCTCACGGCCACGCAGACGGTGGCGCTGGGCGCGGTGGAGGAGTGGACCATCCAGAACCTCAACCGCTACCCGCACCCGTTCCACATCCACGTCAACGACAGCTATGTGGTCCGGGTCAACGGCGAGGCGGTCGATCCGTACTGGGCCGACACGCTGCCGGTGCCGCCGATGGGCAGCATCACCTTCCGCATGCGGTTCACCGACTTCCATGGCCAGTTCGTGTGGCACTGCCATGCGCTCGACCACGAAGACCTGGGAATGATGCAACTGGTGCACGTGGTGGCGTGACGGGTGAACGAGCACGAGCGAGCGAACACGGCCGAGAGCCGGCGCGCAGCCGCAGGAACCAAGAGAGAGAGGGGAGAGAAGAAGAGCGCGGCGAGGGGCCCGGTGCGGTGCGCCGGGCCCCGCAGTCGTGCGCGCAAGGCCGCCTGAGGGAGCGGCGCGGGCGCCAAAGCCCTCGCGGCCCGGTGGGTCACGGGACGCGCGCGGGACCGATGTGCCGCAAGATGCGCGTAAGCTGTCGGCTCGATCGCCGCCCCGCCATTGCCCGTGGCCCATCGCTGTCATGAATCAGCCCGCCTCCCTCCACGCCGCCTCTTCGGCCACCGCCTCTTCGCCCGCCTGCGCCGCCTGCCGCGACGGCCAGGCGCTGGACTTCGAGTTCACCATGGCGTTCCAGCCCATCGTCGATCTGCGCGACCGCAGCGTCTACGCCTACGAGGCGCTGGTGCGGGGGCTGGACGGCAGTTCGGCCCAGAGCATCCTGGATCGGGTGACCGAGCAGAACCTCTACGCCTTCGACCAAGCCTGCCGCGTGAAGGCCGTGGAACTGGCCGCGGCGCTGGGCATGCCCTGCCGGCTGAGCATCAACTTCCTGCCCAACGCCGTGTACCAGCCGGAGGCCTGCATCCGCGCCACGCTGCAGGCCGCGCAGCGCTGCGGCTTTCCCACCGAGCGCATCATCTTCGAGATCGCCGAGCGCGAGAACCTGCTGGACAAGGCGCACCTGCAGGGCATCCTGCACGCCTACCGCCGCCACGGCTTCCTGAGCGCGATCGACGATTTCGGCGCGGGCTACGCGGGCCTGAACCTGCTGGCCGACTTCCAGCCCGATCTGCTGAAGATCGACATGGCCCTGGTGCGCGGCGTCGACCGCCACCCGGTGCGGCAAGCCATCGTGCGCGGCATCGTGGGCCTGTGCCATGACCTGGGCGTGCAGGCCCTGGCCGAAGGCGTCGAAACCGATGCCGAGCTGCACACCCTGCGCGGCCTGGGCATCGACCTGTTCCAGGGCTACCTGTTGGCCCGGCCCGCGCTGCAGGCCCTGCCGCCCGTGCGCTGGCCGCAGGACGCCGCCACCTGACGCGCTGCGTCGCCAGGCGGCCGCGGGGGTTTACACGGCGCGCCGGCTGGAAGATGCTCGGCCTTCGTTCAACCCCCCGTCCTTCGCCGCATGTCCATCGATCCCGCCGTCCTCCAGGCCTTTGCACCCACCGGGGTGCTGCGCGCCTCCATCAACCTGGGCAACCCCATTTTGGCCAAGGCCGGTGCGCCGGGGGCGGACCCGTCCGGCGTGTCCGTCGATCTGGCGCGGGCCCTGGCCGAGCGCCTGGGCGTGCCGATCGCCTTCGCCGTGTTCGATGCGGCCGGCCGATCGGTCGAGGCCGTCACGCAGGAGCAGGCCGATGTGGGCTTCTTCGCTGTGGACCCGCTGCGCGGCGCCGGCATCGCGTTCACCGCGCCATACGTGCTCATCGAAGGCTGCTACCTGGTGCGCGAGGACTCGCCGCTGCGCGACAACGAGGCCGTGGACCGGCCCGGTCACCGGGTGGTGGTCGGCAAGGGCAGCGCCTACGACCTCTATCTGAGCCGCGAGATGAAGGCCGCCACCCTGGTGCGCGCCCCCACGTCGCCCGCCGTCGTGGAGACCTTCCTGGCCGAAGGCGCCGACGTGGCCGCGGGCGTCAAGCAGCAGCTGCAGGCCGATGCGCAGCGCCTGGGCGGCGGCCTGCGCCTGCTGCCGGGCCGCTTCATGGTCATCCAGCAGGCCATGGGGCTGCCCAAGGGCCGGGGCGCGGCCGCGGCGGGCGTGCTCCATGCCTTCGTGGAGGAGGCCAAGGCCAGCGGCTTCGTGCAGTCGGCGCTGGAGCGGCACGGCATCCAGGGCGCCTCCGTGGCGCCGGCCCAGGCCCCGGCGTGAGGCAGGGATTCGATTGCTATCGTTTTAATAGCGATATGCCCTAGTGTTGATTGCGCTGGGGCCTGTTTTGATACCAAGCCTGCTTCGCAGGGCACCGCCGGGGTGCTGGCCGGTGCGGTGCGCGCGGGGCCGCGCATAAGATCGCATCGGCACCGGACGGGCCGCGGCATGCTGCGGCGGCCCGCGCTGCCATCCGACCATTCCAAAGGAGACAACCCATGAAAAAAAACGTTCCGCCTGCTGGCCGCCGCATTTGCCCTGGTGGGAGTGGCATCGACGGCGTCGGCCGAGGTGTACCCCAAGGAGGCGCTGCTGAAAGCCAACAAGGAGGGCGCCGGCGGCGGCAAGGGCACGCTGGCCGGCGAATACGCCTTCACCCGCGACAAGGCGCTCAAGGACCAGGCCATCAAGGAGATCAGCTGGCTCACGCTGCAGCCGGGTGACTCCATCGGCTACCACAAGCACACCAGCAACGAGGACACCTACGTCATCGTCTCGGGCCGCGGCACCTTCAAGGACAAGGACGGCGTGGACGTGGCCGTGAAGCCGGGCGACGTGACCATCGTGCGCAAGGGCGAATCGCACGGGCTGACCAACACCGGCACCGAGCCGCTGGTGTTCCTGGACGTGATCGCCGAGCAGTAGGCGCTGGCGCGGCGGCCAGCCCCGGGCCGCAACGCCCAAGAGCACCCTCAGGGTGCTCTTTTTTTGAGGGGCGGGCGCTCAGTCCCCCATCACCACGCCTTCGCGGCGCGGGTCGGCGCCGCCCAGCCACATCGGCTGCCCGTGCACCTCGGCGCGGGTGATGGCCTGCAGGCCGCTGGTCATGTTCATCTCGCGCACCTCGGCGCCGCGGGCACGCAGCGCCTCCACCGTGGCCGGCGGGAAGCGTTTTTCCTCCAGCATCGTCGGGCCATTGAGCGAGCCGAAATTGGGCAGGTTGATGGCCTGCTGCGGCATCAGCCCCCAGTTGAAGATGCCGTAGAGCGTCTTGGCCGTGTAGTGGATGATGAGCGCGCCGCCCGGGCTGCCGCCGCTCATCACCACCTGGCCGGTCTGCTTGTCGAACACCAGCGTGGGCGCCATCGACGAGCGCGGGCGCTTGCCGGGCTCCACGCGGTTGGCGATGGGCTGGCCCTGCGCGTCCTTGGGCGCGAAGCTGAAATCGGTCAGCTCGTTGTTCAGCAGGAAGCCCTTGACCATCTGGCGCGAGCCGAACTGGTCTTCGATGGTGGTCGTCATCGCCACCGCGTTGCCGAAGGCATCGACGACGCTGATGTGGCTGGTGCCGTGCTCGATCTGGTCGGGCATGGGCGCATGGCTGGTGCGGACCGCGCCGGGGTTGCCGGGCTGCGCCACCTTCATGCTCTGTGGGCCGATCAGTTGGGCGCGCTGGGCGAGGTAGGCGGGGGCGAGCAGGGTGCTCCAGCTGCCGCCCGGCGGCTGCACGAAGTCGGGGTCGGCCACGTAGAGGCCGCGGTCGGCGAAGGCCAGGCGCGAGGCCTCGTTGTACAGGTAGAGCCAGTCGGCACTGGGCAGCCAGTCGCCCGCGCCCTTGGGGCCTTCCTGCAGCGCCATCGTGGTGGCGTCGGTGTTCTTCAGGATGCCCAGGATCTGTCCCACGGCGATCGCGCCCGAGCTGGGCGGCGGAAAGCCGCACAGGCGAAAGTCCTTGGAGGCCACCTGGTAGTCCGTGCACAGCGCCTCGCGCTTCCTGGGCTGGTAGCCGGCCAGGTCGGCCAGCGCCAGGCGCCCGGGGTTGGTCGGGTGGCCCTGCACCTTGGCGACGATGGCCTGCGCCACTTCACCCTCCAGCAGCGCCTTGGAGCCGTTGCGCGCGATGCCTTTCAGCACGGCGGCCAGTTCGGGGTTCCTGAGGACATGGCCCACGGGCCAGGGCTGGCCCGCCGCGTCGAAGAAGTAGGCGCGCGCGGCCGGGTCCTGGGCCAGGTACTTTTCGTTGGCCAGCAGGGTGTTCAGGCGCGGGCTCACCTTGAAGCCGTTCTCAGCCAGCTGGATGGCCGGCTGGAAAAGCGATGCCCACGGCAGCTTGCCGTGCTCCTGGTGCGCCAGCTCCAGCATGCGCACCGCGCCGGGCGTGCCCACCGAGCGGCCGCCCACCACGCCGTCGTAGAAGGGCACGGGCTTGCCGTCTGCGCCGAGAAAGAGGTTCTCGGTGGCGGCGGCCGGCGCCGTCTCGCGGCCGTCATAGGCCTCGACCCGGCTGCCCGCCGAGTGCAGCAGGAAGGCGCCGCCGCCGATGCCGCTCGATTGCGGCTCGACCAGCGACAGCACCATCTGCACCGCGATGGCGGCGTCGATCGCCGAGCCGCCGGCCTGGAGCACCTGGTAGCCCGCATCGGTGGCCAGCGGGTTGGCGGCCGCCACGGCGAACTTCTGAGTCGCCCAGCCGGGCTTCTCGGTGTAGCCGGACGCGCCTTCGGGCTGGTCGGGCAGCGTGTAGTTCAGGCGGGGGCTGGTGCCGCAGGCCGCGAGCAGGGCGGCAGCCGCGAGGGCAGCCAGCCGGGCGGCGGGCAGGTGCTTGGGGGTCATGGAGTCTCCCGGTGTGGTGGGCGCCATGGTAATGCGGGGTGCAGGCCTGGCCTGCGGGTGTTACACCCCGCTACCGAAACGGCGCGCGTGGGTGGCCCCTGCGTTGGACGCCTTTGGTCTTTTTGGCCTCCGGCGCAATCAATACTAGGGCATTTAGCTATCTATTTTGTAGCAAATCAAAGGTCGCGCACGGGCCCGGGGCGACCGTCTTCCACCACGAAGCGGGCCAGGGTGGAAGCGCCGCTGTCGGCCCGCAGCGGGTCGTCCACGGTGCGCAGCGTGGTGGTCCAGCGCCGGGGCGTGACCTCGGCCAGCCCCCAGCCGCGCAGGTCGCAGCGTGCCAGCAGCACGTGCGGGTTGTGGCGGGCGATGGCGTCCACCTTGTCCTGCGTGGTGCCCGAGCGCGAGCTGATCGAGGTGCCGCAGAACTCGCTGGCCAGCACGCGGGCCGTGGGGGCCACGGAGGACTCGGCAGGCGCGTCCCCGTCGGCCGGCGCCATCACGTTGCAGACGTAGTTCTGGTGGATGTCGCCCCCCAGCAGCACCGTGTTGCGCGGCGCATGCCGGGCCACCGACTGCAGCAGCCGCTGGCGCGCGGCCGGGTAGCCGTCCCAGCTGTCGGTCGATTGCACGCCCGAGGGGTAGTGGCGCGGCGAGAACAGCGTCTGCTGCGCGATCACGCTCCACCGGGTGCCCTCGCCGATGGCGCTTCCCACACCGCCGCCGCGTGCATCGGCGGCCAGGCCGGCATCCAGCCAGCGCTCCTGCGCCGTGCCCAGGAAGCTGCGCCCGGGCGCCTGCAGTTCGGCGCAGTCGCCGGGCCGCACAGCGCCCGCGCCGCTGCTGCCTTCCGCGCGGCAGGCCTGGCGGTCGCGGAACTGGCGCGCATCCAGCAGGTGGATGGTCGCCAGCCGCCCCCAGGGCAGCGCGCGGTACACCTGCAGCGCGCCGAACCCGCTGGCCGCCAGGCTCGCGGCGCGCAGCGGCGTGTGTTCGTAGAAGGCCTGCCATGCCGCCGTGCGCATCGCCAGGAAGTCGGCGGCGTCGCCGCGGCCGTGGGTGCCGGCGTAGTCGTTCTGTACCTCGTGGTCGTCCCAGGTCGTGGCCCAGGGGCACAGCGCGTGGGCCGCCTGCAGCGAAGGATCGCTCTTGTGCAGCGCGTAGCGGTCGCGGTAGTCGGCCAGCGTGTGCGCCAGGCGCAGGCCGTGCACGCGCGCCAGCCCGGCCGGGTCCTTGGGGCTGGCGTATTCGTAGATGTAGTCGCCCAGGAACAGCACCAGGTCGGGCGACTGGCGGCACACGTCGGCCCAGGCCGCGTAGTGGCCGTGCTCCCACCGCTGGCACGACGCGAAGGCGATGCGCAGGCCCGGCGCCACATCCCCGCGGCCGGCGCGGTGCGCGTGCGGCCGGTGGCGCTGACGGCGTCGCCCTGCAGAAAGCGGTAGTGGTACCAGCGCCCCGGGGCCAGCCCCTGCAGCTCGACATGCACGCTGTGCGCGAACTCCGGCAAGGCGGTGGCCGTGCCGCGCTGCACGATGCGGCGAAACGCGTCGTCGTGCGCCACCTCCCACCGCACGGCGAGCGGGCGGTTCCACGCGCCGGGTTCGGCGGGCACGAGGCGCGTCCACAGCACCATCCCATCGGGCGAGGGGTCGCCGCTGGCCACGCCCAGCGTGAACGGGTCGTGCCGCAGCGCTGCGGTGCCTGCCCCGGCCCAGCGGGGCCAGGCGGCCACGCCCGCGGCCCAGGCGGCCCGTTGCAGCAGTGCCCGGCGCGAGAGCAGGGGTGTTTGCGTCATGGGAAGGGTTGCAGTGCGCGAGCGGAAACGGTCAGGCCGGGCGCTCGGAAAAGGCCGCCCGGGAGGGGCTCAGGCGGCCATCACGCGGTTCTTGCCCGCGCGCTTGGCCAGGTACATGCCCTGGTCGGCCCGGCGGATGGCTTCCGTGCTGCCCTCCTGCTCGGCCATCTGCGCCACGCCGGCGCTGAAGGTGATGAGCACCTTCTCGCGGTCCTTCAGGAAGTAGCGCGTGGTCAGCTCGCGCTGCAGCCGTTTCATGGCTTCCACGCCCTGGTCCAGGTCGGTGTCGGGCAGCACCAGCACGAATTCCTCGCCGCCGTAGCGCGCCAGCATGTCCTGCGGGCGCATCACCTCGCGCGTGACGCCGGCCAGGTGCACCAGCGCCTCGTCGCCGGCCGTGTGGCCCAGGCGGTCGTTGATGAGCTTGAAGTTGTCCACGTCCAGCAGGGCCACGCACAGCGGCGAGCCGTTGCGCGTGGCGCGGGCGATCTCGCGCTCCATCACCTCGTCCAGGCCCTTGCGGTTGAGCGAGCCGGTGAGCGGGTCGTGCCGGGCCTGGGCGCTGGCGCGGTCCAGCTCTTCCTGCAGCTTGGTGATCTCGGCATGGCGCGCATCGGAGCGCGCGCGCAGGTCCTGCAGCTCGTCGCGCGCCACCCGGCTGTCCAGGGCCATGGCGCGCGTGGCGCTCATCACCTCCTCGAGCAGCGGGGTGATCTCCTGCAGGCTGTTGGCCTGGCCGATGCGCTCGGCGCAGTGCTCCATCTTGTCGTGGTAGGTGCTGCTGGAGGCGGTGATCTGCACCAGCCGCTCGATGAAGGTGGCCAGCAGCTCCTTCATCTGTTCCTGCGCCTGCACGGTGCGCTCCTTGGCCTCCGTCTGCTTGAAGATCACGTCTTTCAAGCGCCGCTGCACCTCGTCCAGCCGGCGCAGCGTGAGCGGCGGCGTGGAGGCGGCCATCAGCGCCTCGACCTGGCCCTGCAGCCAGCGGTCGTCCTGGCTCAGCACGGCGATGTTCTCGAACAGCATGTGCAGCAGTTCGAGCAGGCTGGCGCGGATGGCGGCCTGGTCCTCGGTGGCGAACGACAGCCGGTAGCTGAAGTTGTTCAGCATCAGGCCGAAGGTCGAGATCGGCGGCGAGGGCTGGCGCAGGAAATTGGTCAGCTGCGCGGCCAGTTCATGCACGCGGGCATCGTCCTCGCCCAGCGCGGGCAGGGTGTTGTCGATCAGGCGGGCGAGCTGCTCGGTCAGTTCCTCGGGCAGGTGCGTGGCGGCCGAGGGCTCCGCGGCCGCGGCGGCCGGTGCGGCCACGCTGGCCAGCCCGAGGTTGGCGTAGCCCACGAGCACGCTCTGCAACTGGGCCCAGTCGGTGTTGTCGATGGCGGATTCGAACAGGCCCAGCAGGCGCTTTTGCGCCGGGGTCTGTCCGGGCAGCACGCGCAGGATGTGGCGCAGAGGGCCTTCCGGAAAGGCGGTGGGGCTGGGGTTGCCGGCGATCTCGTCGTAGAGGGCCTGGTAGTTGTCGGGCGTGGGCGCCAAACGGCGCGCGGCCAGCTGCTTGAGGGTTTCTCGCGCGATTTCTGAAGGGGGGCGGTCGGCCATCTGGCGTGCACGGAAAGGCAAAGATGCGCGAGTGTGACAGACGGCGCACCGCTTGAACAGGCGCCCGCAGGGCATCCGTGCAACGCCGGTCCCGCGCACCACCGGCCTGGGTGAAGGGCCCGGCGGGTGCGGGCCGGCGCCAGTGTCAGTTCACCATGACCAGCTTGCCCATCACCCCGCGCGATCCCATGTGGGCATAGGCTGCGGGTAGTTGCGCCATCGGCATGGTGCGGTCGATCACGGGCTTGATGGCGCCCTCGCCGTACCAGGCGGCCAACTCGGCCATCATGGCGGCGTTGGCCTGCCGCTCGCGCCTGGAGAACTCGCCCCAGAACACGCCCACGATCGAGGCGCCCTTGAGCAGCGCCAGATTCAGCGGCAGCGCCGGGATGGGGCCGGAGGCGAAACCCACGACCAGGTAGCGCCCGCGCCAGGCGATCGAGCGGAAGGCGGGCTCGGTGAAGTCGCCACCCACCGGGTCGTAGATCACGTCCGGGCCCTTGCCGTCGGTCAGCGACTTGATCGCCTCGCGCAGGTTTTCCTCGGTGTAGTTGATGACGGCGTCCGCCCCCACGGACAGGCACAGCTTGCATTTTTCCTCGGTGGAGGCGGCCGCGATCACGCGGGCGCCCATCTTCTTGGCGATCTGGATGGCCGCCGTGCCCACGCCGCCGGCCGCACCCAGCACCAGCACCGTCTCGCCGGCCTTGAGCTGCCCCCGGTCCACCAGCGCATGGTGCGAGGTGGCGTAGATCATGATGAACGCCGCCGCATCCACGTGCGAAAAGCCCTCGGGCAGCGGCATGCACAGCGCCGCGGGCGCCACCGCGTGGGTGCCGAAGCCGCCCGTGCCGGTGAGGCAGGCCACGCTCTGCCCGGGGCGCAGGTGGGTGACGCCTTCGCCCACGGCCTCCACCACGCCGGCGTATTCCGACCCCGGCACGAAGGGCAGGGGGGGCTTCATCTGGTACTTGTTCTGCACGATGAGCAGGTCGGGAAAGTTCAGGCTGGCGGCCTTGATCGCGATCAGCACCTCGCCCGCCTTCGGCGTGGGCGTGGGCAGTTCGGTCCAGGCCAGGGCGTCGACGCCCGTCGGGTTGGTGCAAAGCCAAGCATGCATGGAAGGTCTCCTGTCGGTGTGGCCGCATGATAGGCGCGGGGGGGCGGCATGGCGAGTCCCTGGAGCGACGGCGGCTGCCGGCGGGGGGGGGGGGCGGGGGGCGG
>NZ_BAAJYT010000112.1:0-11834 GCF_057541515.1 Acidovorax sp. KNOB132 | reverse complement strand
CCCGGCTCGCCAGGCCGCCGCCGGCCGCGCCGCCGTGCACAACGCCAAGGCCGACGTGATACTCGCCGCGCCCGCCGCCGTGCCGGGTGACGCTTGCGCCAGCGCGCAGGCTCGGGTCGATGACTGGCTCAAAGGGAGGGCAGCACCATGAAGAGCGCTATTGCTTTGATAGCATGCTGCGCAATTGCTGCGGGGTGCGCAACGCAAAATCAGGTGGAAGTTCAGCAGGTGAATGTGCCGATCCCAGTGGCATGCGAGGAGCCAGTGCCCGACCGGCCGGCCATGCCCACCGACGCCCTGCGCCCGGGCGCGACCGTGGACGACTTCGCGCGGGCCGCGATGGCGGAGATCGAGCGGCGGGCGGGGTATGAGGGGCAGCTCTTGACGGCGCTGGAGAACTGCCGGGCGCCCCTCAAAAAATAGTGCTTGCAAAAGTCTCAAAACGAGACTAAAGTTCGCTCCATGGTGATCGCAGTGATCGCCGCCGGCGCCTTCCGGAAAAGAGGCTGGAGCCAGAAATGCAAGGCACTGAAAAACAAGTCAAGTGGGCCACGGAAATCCGCGAAGCCAAGATGCGTGACATCGCTCCACAGCTGGATGCGATGGCGGCGAAGCTCTCGGAAAAGCCATCCGAACTGGCAAAAGTACAAGCGCTCCGCGCGGCTCTTGCAGGCAAGCCCGCAGAGTATTGGATCGACAATCGCGACGCCCATGCGCTCGATCTGATGCGGGCGGCCGGTCGTGAATTTGTCCGGGCTTGAGGCGATGACTCCCGAGCAACAGCGCGCCTTGGCAATTGTTGGCATGGGGCCGGTGCGTCACGAATACAACCTCGGTGTGTTGTCTGTACTGGGCTTTGCCGATATGGCTATTGCGCACAGGATGGCTTGTGCAAGCGCGGAACTGGCACTCCAAGCGCTTGAGGCAGAACAGGCCAACAACCCGGGTGATCTCTCGTTCGAGGGTTTGCTTGCTTCCGCAGCACCACGCAGCGCTCGCCAGGTGGTGCTGCGGGCTGAGTTGGACGATGCCCTCCTGCGACGCGCAGCTGCCTGGTCGCACATTGAGCACATCATCGAACAGCACCGGCCGCTCGCTGATGGGTTTTTGGCAGATTGGCAGCCATGACACCCGCTGATCTCCGCGGGTGGCAGGCCCACATGGGCTACACCTACAACACCGCCGCCCAGGCCCTCGGCGTGAGTCGGGCTGCGTACGCGGATTGGGTGGCCGGCCGCAGCCGCACGACGGGCAAGCCGGTGGCGCCGAGCCGGGCTGTTGGTTTGGCGTGCGCAGCCTTGGCTGCAGGGCTGAGCGAATGGCGGCCGAGCGGGCAATGAAGGGACCAGAGGACGCACCAAAAGTGTTCCGCAAATAAATAGCGTGCCGCGTCGATGCTGGGCTGGCGAGCGTTGTTTTTCAATAATTTGCGGAACGAAAAGTGGCGTAAGTTCTTGATCTTGAAGCATTCCCCGATGGACTCATAATCCTTTGGTCGCGGGTTCAAGTCCCTCACGCCCTACCAGTTCAACGGGCTTGATTGCTGTTCATGGCCATTCCTCGCGTGCCTGTTCAGGCGCACTGCGTGGACATGAGAGTTGAGATGCCTGCGTTTTCTGCAAACGAAGCCAAGCAGCCATCAAAAGATGGGTTAGAATTTAAGTCTTGCTTGATTGCGAAGTTCGTCACAGAGTTCGCGTAAAAAATCAAAACAAGAATTGAATGATGGCGTTGAAAACATGCTATAATTCAAAGCTTAGCGGCTGTAGCTCAGCTGGATAGAGTACTTGGCTACGAACCAAGGGGTCGTGGGTTCGATTCCTGCCAGCCGCACCAAACGGTAAGCCCTAGAACAGTGATGTTCTAGGGCTTTTTCCGTTGGGGATTCGAATGCTCTCTGCATCAAAATGCACCCATGAGCAAGGCATTCACCAAAGAATCGGATCAGTCCGATGACGAAGATTTTTCCCCTGCACCCCTTCCTGCGGGTAGCAAGAACTACATCACCCCTTCCGGCTACGCCAGGCTGCGCGATGAACTGCTGGATCTCATCGACAACGAGCGGCCCAAGATCGTTGAAGTGGTTCATTGGGCTGCAAGCAATGGGGACCGTTCGGAGAACGGGGACTACCTGTATGGCAAGAAACGCCTGCGCGAAATTGATCGCAGGATTCGGTTTCTGACCAAACGACTCGAAATTGCCGAGGTGGTCGATCCCGCCATTCACGCCGGAAGTGATCAGGTGTTCTTTGGTGCCACGGTCCACTATGCGGACGATGAAGGCGTCGAGCGTACCATCACGATCCTGGGAATCGACGAGGTCGAGACGGGCTTGGCGCAAGTAAGTTGGGTGTCGCCGGTGGCTCGGGCCTTACTGAAGGCCCGCGAAGGGGATCAGGTTCAGTTGGCCACGCCTGGTGGCACGCGGACGCTGGAGGTTTTGGACGTCCGCTATCCCCAACCGGTGGCATAAGGGGCCAGTGCGCCGGCCTTACCCCTGGGGCAGCACGCGGAAGGCGCGAAGCACTGCGGGCGTTCGGCGCAAATTGCGCAAGGAGGCCTCGACGTGTGACTGGTCTCGTGCAGCGATGACAAAACGCAAATCGGTCGTGTCCATGGCGGCTTCATCGTCCATGTCGACGTGAACGATGTCCGCTTCGGAGCTCGCCAGTTCGGCGGCGATGCGTGCCAAGACGCCCTTGCCGTTGGCCACGGTCACAACGATGCCGGTTTCGAACATGCGCGTGGGCTCATCGGCCCAGTCCACCGCGATAAAGCGCTCGCTGTCCTTGTGCTGAAGCTTTTTCGCCACGCTGCATTGGGCGTTATGAACCACCAGCCCTTCACCGCGCCCCAGGTAGCCGACGATGGGGTCTCCCGGTACCGGGCGGCAGCAATTCGCGTATTGAACGGATGCGTTCTCGCTGCCGTCCAAAGTCACGCCACCTTGCGACAGGGTTTCGTGGGATGAATACCTTTCACGGGTCAGCAACAGGGCATCGGGTCGGTGTCCATGCTCCGTCATCAGCACCATGAGTCGTTTCGCCACGATGCCCGCGATGCGTTTGCCCAGACCGATGTCGGTCATGAGTTCATTGCGTGTTCGATTGCCTGTGAAGCGGAGCAGCTTGTCCCACAGTGCCTGGTTCTCCGACTCGGTCGGCAGGCGTTCCAGCCCCTCGGCCCTCAGGGCCTGGGTCAGCAGCTTCTCTCCCAGTCCCGCTGATTCAGTATGGGCCAGCGTTTTGAGGTAGTGGCGAATCTTCGAGCGTGCGCGGCCCGTGCGCACGAAGCCCAGCCAGGCGGGATTGGGTGTGGACACCGGCGCTGTGATGATCTCCACCACATCGCCGTTCTTGAGCTCGGTCCGCAAGGGGACCTGCTCGTTGTTGATCTTGGCGGCCGTGGTGCGGTCACCTACATTGCTGTGGATGGCATAGGCGAAATCGACCACCGTGGCGCCCCGTGGAAGTGCCATGATCTGGCTCTTGGGGGTGAAGACATAGACTGCATCGGGGAACAGATCGACCTTCACATGGTCCCAGAACTCCGCTGCATCCCGCGTTTCGTTCTGAATGTCGAGCAGCGACTGGAGCCACTTGGTGCCAAGGCGCTCCGCGGCCGATCCATCGGCATCCTGTGCTTTGTACAGCCAATGGGCGGCCACGCCGGCTTCCGCCACCACGTGCATTTCCTCGGTACGCATCTGGAATTCGATGTTGACCCCGGAAGGGCCGACCAAGGTGGTGTGCAGCGACTGGTAGCCGTTGAGCTTGGCAATGGCGATGTGGTCCTTGAACCGCCCAGGAACAGGCTTGTACATCTGATGCAGCACGCCCAGTGCCGTGTAGCAATCGACCACGGTCGGCACGATCACGCGAAAGCCGTAGATGTCTGTGACCTGGGCAAAACTGAGGTGCTTGGTGTCCATCTTCTGGTAGATGGCATAGAGCGTTTTCTCGCGGCCTGCGAGGCGGGCTTTCATGCCCAGCTTCGAAAACGCGGTGTCGACCTCGGTTTGAACCCGCTGCACGATATCGCGCCGCCGGTTGCGTGATTTGTTCACTGCCTTGGACAGGGTCGCGTAGCGCCAGGGGTGGAGATGTCGGAATGACAGATCCTGCAGCTCCCGGTAGGTCTGGTTCAGCCCAAGCCGGTGGGCGATGGGGGCATAGATCTCGAGGGTTTCGGAAGAAATGCGGCCCCATTTGCTGCGCGGCATGTCCGAGAGCGTGCGCATGTTGTGCGTGCGGTCGGCCAGCTTGATCAGAATGACCCGTACATCGCGGGCCATTGCCAACAGCATCTTGCGGAAGGACTCGGCCTGGTTCTCTTCGCGGGTGTTGAACTGCAGCTTGTCGAGCTTGGTGAGGCCATCCACCAATTCGGCCACCGGCAGGCCGAAGCGATCGATGAGATCGGACTTGGTGACGCCGCAATCTTCCATGGCGTCGTGCAGCAGTGCCGCCATCAGCGCTTGGCCATCCAGCTTCCAGGTGGCGCACTGGGCCGCCACTGCGATGGGGTGGGTGATGTAGGGCTCGCCGCTGTTGCGCAACTGCCCCAGGTGGGCTTCGTCGGCAAAGCGGTAAGCCTGCCGCACCTGTTCGATGCTGGCTGCGTCGAGGTAGCCGAGGTTCTCCGTGAGGGCCGCAAAACTGGCCGCTGCTGCGTTGGCGGCTGCTGCGGACGTGCCTCCCGCCGCCCCGCTTTCGCCGGGGCGCGGGTCTTGGGCAGATGGTTTATTCAAGACCGCATTCATCCCTTTAATGTAGCTTGCTGGGGAGATCGGGGGTTTTGGCCAAAAAAAAGCACCGCAAAGCGGTGCTATTGGGCTGCAGCAGCAGACCTGGGCGCGTCAGCCCGGGACCTTCTTCAGCATCTCCAGACCGACCTTGCCTTCGGCGATTTCGCGCAAAGCGGTCACCGCAGGCTTGTTGCGGCTTTCGATCTTGGGGGCATGGCCTTGGCTCAGCATGCGGGCGCGGTACGTGGCTGCCAGCACGAGTTGAAAGCGGTTGGGGATGTGCTCGAGGCAGTCTTCAACGGTAATGCGGGCCATGCGTCTTCTCCAGAAGGATCAGGTGATATTGAGGGATTCGAACGTATCGGCCCGTGCACGGCGTTGCGCCGCATACTTCAGCCGCTGAGCGTGGACGATGGTTTTCAGGTCGAAAAGCGCACGCTCAAAGAGTTCGTTGATTATAACGAAGTCGAATTTGTAGGCCTGTTCCATTTCCTGGGCGGCATTCTTCAACCGGATCTCGATCACGTCCGGGGCGTCTTCCCCGCGGCGTTCCAGGCGGGATCTCAGTTCTTCCCAACTGGGGGGGAGGATGAAGATGAGGACGGCATTCGCAAAGGCCTGCTTGACCTGGATGGCGCCCTGGAAGTCGATTTCCAGGACCACATCGGCGCCTTGCGCGATGCGCTCCTCGATGGCCTTGCGGGATGTGCCATAGCGGCGGCCGTGCACGTGGGCCCACTCCACGAAGCCGTCCGAGGCAACCATGGCGTCGAATTCCTGCTCCGAGGTGAAGAAGTATTCGCGGCCGTGCTTTTCCTGCCCGCGTGGTGCCCGGGTGGTGTGCGAGACCGAAGGCTGCACATGGGAGTCCAGCTCCAGCAACGCCTTGACCAGGCTCGACTTGCCCGCGCCGCTGGGCGCTGCCACTACGAATAGATTTCCAGGGTAGTCCATGCGGGATAGGTGCTGGCTGCTATCAAAACAGGATTATCGCTCACTCGATGTTCTGGACCTGCTCGCGCATCTGCTCGATCAGGACCTTCATGTCCACGCTGATGCGCGTGAGTTCCATGGCGGCAGATTTGGAGCCGAGCGTGTTGGCTTCGCGGTGCAGTTCCTGGATGAGAAAGTCCAGGCGTTTGCCCACTTCACCGCCTTTTTTTGAGCAGGCGTTCGATCTCGTCCAGGTGCGAATCCAGCCGGGTGATCTCTTCCGCGACGTCGATGCGGATGGCGAAGGCGGTGGCCTCGGTCAGGGCGCGGTCCTGAGCGGCTTCGGGCAGCGTGGCGTTGTCGGCCAGGGCCATGGCCTCCTTCCAGCGTTCCATGAAGCGCTGGCGCTGCTGCTCCACCAGCTTGGGAACCAGCGGCGTGGCCTGGTGGGCCAGGGCGCGCAG
The DNA here is from genome assembly GCF_057541515.1 of Acidovorax sp. KNOB132. Classification (NCBI taxonomy): domain Bacteria; kingdom Pseudomonadati; phylum Pseudomonadota; class Betaproteobacteria; order Burkholderiales; family Comamonadaceae; genus Acidovorax; species Acidovorax sp. KNOB132. The sequence continues at coordinate 5,690 of NZ_BAAJYT010000112.1, read as the reverse complement.
TTGTTCGAGCCGGTCCTGCAGCATGGCCGACAGGCGCTTGCCTTCGCGTTCGCGGGCTTGGAGGAGATCTTTCAGCGCTTTTTCGGCCAGGGCCGGGACGCATCGCTCCAGTCGTCCTGGGCGGAGCCGGCATTCGCGCACAGGCGCAGGGCGTCGGCGACGCTCAAGGGGGCCGCGTCGGGCAGCCAGGCGCGCACGGCGTCCTGCGCGGAGTTCAGCCGTTGCAGCAGGCGGGGTGCCGGGTCGGGCAGGGCGGTGGTGTCTTCGTTTTCGATGGAGGCGCGGACTTCGACCTTGCCCCGCTTGAGGCGGGCGGTGAGCAGGCTGCGCAGCACCGGCTCCTGGGCGCGTAGCTCGTCGGGCAGGCGGAACGACAGATCCAGGAAACGGCTGTTGACGGACCGGATCTCCAGCCCCAGGCGGCGGGTGCGGCCATCGGTTTCGCCCCCTCCCGCGGATGCACTTTGCTGTGCGCTGGCGTATCCGGTCATGCTGTAAACTGCCATTGGACTTTTCGGTGGTTGCTTGCGATCCGGCGATTATCCGGGTTCCGATTCGTGCCCGAGGTTTCTTCGCAAAATATGTCAAAAATCAAGCCGGCCCCCCTGCCGCCCGACACCACGATTGGTGGCTACCGCGTGGTGCGCCGGCTCTCCTCCGGCGGCTTCGGCGTGGTGTATCTGGCCATCGACCCGGACGGCCAGCAGGTCGCCATCAAGGAATATCTGCCTTCTTCCCTGGCCACCCGCGGCCCGGGCGAGTTGCTGCCCAAGGTGCCTCCCGAAAAGCTGTCGCTGTACCGTCTGGGCCTCAAGAGTTTCTTCGAGGAAGGCCGGGCCCTGGCGCAGATCTCGCACGCCTCGGTGGTGAGCGTGCTCAATTTCTTCCGGGAAAACGAAACCGTCTACATGGTGATGAACTACCTGGAAGGGGCCACCCTGCAGGACTTCATCATCACCGCGCGCGACCTCAAGACGCAGAAGGTGTTCCGCGAGTCCACGATCCGCTCGCTGTTCGACGAGGTGTTGCGCGGCCTGCGCATCGTGCACCAGCACAAGATGCTGCACCTTGATATCAAGCCGGCCAACATCTTCATCACCGACGACAACAAGGCGGTGATGATCGACTTCGGCGCGGCGCGCGAAGTGCTCTCGAAGGAGGGCAACTTCATCCGCCCGATGTACACGCCCGGCTTCGCGGCGCCCGAGATGTACCGCCGCGATTCGTCGATGGGCCCCTGGACCGACATCTACGCGATCGGCGCCTGCATCTACGCTTGCATGCAGGGATTCCCGCCCAACGAGGCGCCGCAGCGCTCCGACAAGGACCGCCTGTCGCTGGCGCTGACCAAGCTGCGCGGCGTTTACTCCGACAACCTGATCGAGGTGGTCGAATGGTGCATGGCGCTCGACCCGCTGTCGCGGCCCCAGTCGGTGTTCGCCTTGCAAAAGGAACTGAGCCGCGAGGGCGAGCGGCGCTACACCAAGCTGTCCGTGGGCGAGAAGATGCGCCTGCAGCTCGATACGCTGGTGTCAGATACCAAGAAGAATGTGCAGAAGGTGGGCGAGGCCACGCGAATGGGGGCGAAGCCGAAATGAAATTCTCCGTCTTCCAGGTCAGCCGTCGGGGCGGCCGCGAAACCAATGAAGACCGCATGGGCTACTGCTACACGCGGGAGTCCAGCCTGTTCGTGCTGGCGGACGGCATGGGCGGCCACCCGGAGGGCGAAGTGGCGGCGCAACTGGCGCTGCAGACGGTGTCCGCCGCGTTCCAGCGGCACGCCAAGCCCACGCTGGAAGACGTGCACGGATTTCTGGCCGACGCGCTGCTGGCCGCACACCACCAGATCCTTCGCTACGCGGCCGACCGCGGCATGCTGGACACGCCCCGCACCACGCTGGTCGTGGCGGTGGTGCAGGAGGGCTCTGCCAGCTGGATCCACTGCGGCGACTCGCGCCTGTACATGGTGCGCGGGGGCGAGCTGTTCACGCGCACACGCGACCACTCGTACCTGGAGCTGCGCAACATGCCGCTGCAGGGCATCGAACGGGTGAACCGCAATGTGCTGTTCACCTGCCTGGGATCGCCGACCAAGCCCATCTATGACATCACCGGCCCGGTGGCCCTGGAGCAGGGCGACCGCATCCTGCTGTGCTCCGACGGCCTGTGGGGCACGCTGGACGACGAGACCATCGCCCGCCAGCTGAGCCGCCTGCCGGTCTCGCAGTCGGTGCCCGACCTGGTCGAAGACGCGCTGCGCAAGGCCGGCGACACCAGCGACAACGTGACCGTGGTGGCGCTGGAGTGGGAAACGCCCGATGCGTTCGAATCCACCCAGGGCATTTCGACCGACAGCATCAGCGACGACGGGTTTTCCTCCACGATCCAGGCCGGGCCGCTCGACATGGTGGACGATGACCTGGACGACGAGGCCATCGAACGCTCCATTGCCGAGATCAACGAGGCCATTCGCCGTTCGGCCGCACGCAAGGCCTGAACGCTCGCTCCGCCCGGCGCTTGGCCTGAAGCGGCGCCTGCCGGGTGACCGTTCTGTTTTCGCCGTCCTGTTTTCGTTTCCTACCGGACCCCATTCCATGACCTCTTTCACCCGCCCGGGCGGCCGTGCCGCCGACCAGTTGCGCCCGGTGCGCATCACCCGCCGCTACACCATGCACGCCGAAGGCTCGGTGCTCATCGAGTTCGGCAACACCAAGGTGCTGTGCACCGCGTCGGTGGAAGAGCGCGTGCCGCCCCACAAGCGCGGCAGCGGCGAGGGCTGGGTGACGGCCGAGTACGGCATGCTGCCCCGGTCCACCCACACCCGCAGCGACCGCGAGGCGGCCCGCGGCAAGCAGAATGGCCGCACGCAGGAGATCCAGCGCCTGATCGGCCGCAGCCTGCGGGCCGTGTTCGATCTCCAGCGCCTGGGCGAGCGCACCCTGCAACTGGACTGCGACGTCATCCAGGCCGACGGCGGCACGCGCACGGCGGCCATCACGGGTGCCTGGGTCGCGGCGCAGGATGCGGTGGCCCATCTGATCGCGCGCGGCAAGCTGGCCGAATCGCCCATCACGGCCCCGCTGGCAGCCATCTCGGTCGGCATCGTGGAAGGCACGCCGCTGCTCGATCTGGAGTACGTGGAAGACGTGGCCTGCGACACCGACATGAATGTGGTGATGACCGGCGCCGGCCACTTCGTGGAGGTGCAGGGCACGGCCGAAGGCGTGGCGTTCACCCGCCAGGAGATGGACCGCCTGCTGTCGCTGGCCGAAAAGGGCGTGGCCGAACTGGTGGCGCTGCAGCAGCAGGCGCTGCGCAACGGATAGCGATAGCGAATGCGGGCTTGGCTGTCCCTGGCCAGCCCCGTTGCACCGATGGAAATCGCATTTGCTATTAAATTTGTAGCTGTATGCCCTAGATAAATATGTGCTGGAAGCCATTTTGACCATGAAACTCGTACTCGCATCCAACAACCAGGGCAAGCTGGCCGAACTGCAGACGCTGCTGGCGCCGCTCGGCGTGGTGCTTGTGCGCCAGGCGGACCTGGGCGTCGGCGAGGCGGCCGAGCCCTTTCGGACCTTCGTGGAGAACGCGCTGGCCAAGGCGCGCTTTGCCGCCCAGCACACCGGACTGCCGGCGCTGGCCGATGACGCCGGCCTGTGCGTCGATGCCTTCGGTGGATTGCCGGGCGTGGACACGGCGTATTACGCGACCCGTTTCGGCTACGACAAGGGCGACGCGAACAACGTGCGCGCGCTGCTGGAGCAGATGCAGGGCATCGACCAGCGCCGCGCGGCGATGGTGAGCACCCTGGTGGCGGTGCGCACGCCCGAGGACCCGGAGCCGCTCATCGCCGTGGGCCGGGTCGTGGGCGAGATCGCGCGCGAGCCGCGTGGCAGCCAGGGCTTCGGGTTCGATCCGATCATGGTCGTGCCCGAGTTCGGCAAGACCTTCGCCGAGCTGCCGACGGAGGTGAAGAATGCCAATAGCCACCGGGGCCGGTCGGCGCAGCAGATGCTGGCGCTGATGCGCGAGCGCTGGTTCTGAGGCGCTGGCGCCTTTCGGAGATTCCTGGCCGTGTCCCTTTCCATTCCCATCGTTCCCGAGGCCTCGGCGGAGGCCGCGCCGGCGCCCGTGCGCGACGTGCAGCACTCCATGCGGCCCGGCGTTCTGCAGCTGGGCACGCTGCCGCCGCTGTCGCTGTATGTGCACCTGCCCTGGTGCCTGAAAAAGTGCCCCTACTGCGATTTCAACTCGCACGAGTACCGCGAGGGTGGCGTTGCGCAGGCCTTGCCCGAGCAGCGCTACCTGGACGCCTTGATGGCCGACCTGGAGGCGGCGCTGCCGCTGATCTGGGGCCGGACGGTGCACAGCATCTTCATCGGCGGTGGCACGCCCAGCCTGTTCTCGCCCGCCGCCATCGACCAGTTGATCGGCGGCCTGCGCGCGCGGCTGCGCCTGGAGGCGGACTGCGAGATCACGATGGAGGCCAATCCCGGCACGTTCGAGAAAGACCGCTTCCGGGCGTACCGCGCGGCCGGGGTGACGCGGCTGTCGATCGGCGTGCAGAGCTTCGACGACCGTTTCCTGAAGGCGCTGGGGCGGGTGCACGACGGTGCCCAGGCCATGGCCGCGGTGGAAGAGGCGGCGCAGTCGTTCCAGACCTTCAATCTCGACATCATGTACGCCCTGCCGGGCCAGACGCTCGCCGATCTGGAGCAGGACATGCGCACCGCGCTGGCGCTGGGGCCGCCGCACATTTCGATCTACCACCTGACCATCGAGCCCAACACGGTGTTCGCCAAGTTCCCGCCCGTGGTGCCCGAGGACGACCAGGCCTACGCGATGCTGGACCGCATCACCGAGATGACGGCGCAGGCCGGGCTGCAGCGCTATGAAATCTCGGCCTATGCACGTGAGGGCCACGGCTGCTTCCACAACACCAATTACTGGCAGTTCGGCGACTACCTGGGCATCGGCGCGGGCGCGCACAGCAAGATCAGCTTTGCGCACCGCGTGGTGCGGCAGGTGCGATTTCGGGACCCGGGGCGGTACATGGACCACGCGCTGGCAGGCCATGCGGTGGCGCAGGACGACGAGGTGCGCCGGGCGGACCTGCCGTTCGAGTACATGCTCAACGCGCTGCGCCTGCGCGAGGGGTTTGCGCTGCAGGACTTCATGGCGCGCACGGGCCTGCCGTTGACCGCGATTGCCAAGGCGCTGGACGAGGCCGAGCGCAAGGGCCTGATCGAGCGCGACATGGCGCGCGTGCGCCCGACCGAGCGGGGCTTCGATTTCCTGAGCGACCTGCAGGCGCTCTTTCTGGCCGACTGACGGGCGGGCGCTCCGGCGCCTGGACCGCCAGCCACCACCGGCCGAGCCGACCGGGTGCCGGTCGTCAGCCGCAGCGTGCCGCGACGATGCGGCCGTTGGCATCCACCTGCAGGTTCAGGCGGGTGGCGTCGAATTCCTTGGTCACGATCTGGTCGGGGCGCAGCACGCGGGCCATCTGCGCGCCGGAGCGCACCCGGGCGTCCTCCACCACCTTGGCCGTGCTGTTCTGGCCCACCACCACCTGTGCAGGTGGGCCGCTGCAGATGCCGCCCGCGGGCGCGCCCGTGCTGCTGGTGGTGCCCGGCGTGGCGCTGCCCCAGGGGGCGTTGGTGGAGCAGCCGGCGGCCAGCAGGGCG
>NZ_BAAJYT010000111.1:0-11849 GCF_057541515.1 Acidovorax sp. KNOB132 | reverse complement strand
TTGGGGGCACGCTCGCCGCGCCAGCCCCCCCAGGCCCCGTTCGGCAGGCGCCGGCGGCCGCACGGCCGCGCGCGGAGCTTCGGGAATGGCCATTTCCGGCAGCAGGTCCTGCGACGCCGAGCGCACCAGATGGGCCGCCGCATCGAAGACCTCCTTGCACTGCCCGCACCGCACCCACCCATCGGAGATGCGCAACTGGTCCGCGACGACCTTGAAGGTCGTGCCGCAGGCGGGGCAGCGTGTGATCTGGCTCATCGGCTCGGGATTGTAGGTGGGCGCCATGCCCGCCCGGAGGGCGGCACGGCCCTGCCCATCAACGCGCAGCCACCATCAGGATCCAGCCCTCCTGCGTGTCGGCCACCTCCAGGGGCAGCCACGGCGCATAGGCCTCTTTCAGCTCGTCGGCCTGGCGCTCCAGGATGCCGGCCAGCACCAGATGGCCGCCCGCCGCCACATGCGCGCACAGCAGCGGCGCCAGCACCTTGAGGGGCGTGGCGAGGATGTTGGCCAGCACCGTCTGGTAGGTGCCGCTGGCCTGGTCGGGCAGGCCGGCCTTCAGCGCCACGCCGTTGGCCTCGGCGTTCAGCCGCGTGGACTCCACGGCCGCCGGATCGATGTCCACGGCATCGACATCCGTCGCACCGAACTTGGCGGCGCCGATGGCCAGGATGCCGGAGCCGCAGCCATAGTCGAGTACGCGGCCCAGCGGGTTGCCGCTGGCGCCGTGCGGCGCGCCGTTCGCCGCGATCCACCGCAGGCACATGCGCGTCGTGGGGTGCGTGCCGGTGCCGAATGCCAGTCCGGGATCGAGCCGGATGCTGCGCGTGGCCTGGGCCGGCAGCTCGTGCCAAGTGGGCACGATCCAGAAATCCGGCGTGATGTCCACCGGCGCGAACTGTGATTGCGTGAGGCGCACCCAGTCCTGCTCGGGCACGGTGGCCACGCCCAGCACGCGGCAGCCCTCGAAGAAGTCCTGCACCTCCAGCAGGGCCCGCGCCTCCTGCGCTTCGGCTTCGTTCTGGAACAGCGCCACCACCCGGCTGCGCTGCCAGCCGTCCTTGGGCGGCGGCATGCCGGGCTCGCCGAACAGCGCCTGCTCGGCATCGGTCTGCGCGTCGGCATCCTCGACCGACACGCTCAGCGCCTGCAGCGCATCGAGCGCATCGCTCAGGGACTCGACCCGGTCTTCGGGGCACATCAGGCTCAGCTCAAACATGGGAGACCTCCGGGAGAAAACGAAAATGCTGGCACCCGTTGCCAGGTGCCAGCATGCAAAACCACCACGCGCGGCGATCTCAGCGCTTGTGCTGCGACAGCCACTCTTCCAGGTAATGGATGTTGGTGCCGCCCGCCACGAACTTGGCGTCCACCATCAGCTCGCGGTGCAGCGGCACGTTGGTGTTGATGCCCTCGATCACGGTCTCGGACAGCGCCGTGCGCATGCGGGCCAGCGCCTGCTCGCGCGTGTCGCCGTGCACGATGATCTTGCCGATCATCGAGTCGTAGTTAGGAGGCACGTAGTAGTTGGTGTAGGCGTGCGAATCCACGCGCACGCCCGGGCCGCCCGGCGCATGCCACATGGTGATGCGGCCTGGCGAGGGGATGAACTTGTACGGGTCCTCGGCGTTCACGCGGCATTCGATGGCGTGGCCGCGGATTTCGATCTGGCGCTGGGTGAAGGGCAGCTTCTCGCCGGCGGCGACCATGATCTGCGTCTTCACGATGTCCACGCCCGTGATCCATTCGGTCACCGGGTGCTCCACCTGCACGCGGGTGTTCATCTCGATGAAGTAGAACTCGCCGTTCTCATACAGGAACTCGAACGTGCCCGCACCGCGGTAGCCGATCTTCTTGCAGGCGGCCACGCAACGCTCGCCGATCTTCTCGATCAGCTTGCGCGGGATGCCCGGCGCCGGCGCCTCTTCGATCACCTTCTGGTGGCGGCGCTGCATGGAGCAGTCGCGCTCGCCCAGATAGACCGCATTGCGGTGCTTGTCCGCGAGGATCTGGATCTCGATGTGGCGCGGGTTCTGGAGGAACTTCTCCATGTACACGGCCGGATTGCCGAACGCCGCGCCGGCCTCGGCCTTGGTCATCTGCACCGCGTTGACGAGCGCCGCCTCGGTGTGCACCACGCGCATGCCGCGCCCGCCGCCACCGCCCGCGGCCTTGATGATGACGGGATAGCCCACCGCCTTGGCGATGCGGCGGATCTGCACCGGGTCTTCCGGCAGCTCGCCTTCGGAGCCCGGCACGCAGGGCACGCCCGCGCGGATCATGGCCTGCTTGGCCGAGACCTTGTCGCCCATGGTGCGGATCGACTCGGGCGTGGGGCCGATGAACTGGAAGCCGCTCTTTTCCACCCGCTCGGCGAAGTCGGCGTTCTCGGACAGGAAGCCGTAGCCGGGGTGAATGGCCTCCGCATCGGTCACCTCGGCGGCCGAGATGATGGCGGGCATGTTGAGGTAGGACAGCGGCGAGGGCGCGGGGCCGATGCACACCGCCTCTTCGGCCAGCTTCACGTACTTGGCATCGCGATCCGCCTCGGAATACACCATGACGGCCTTGACGCCGAGTTCACGGCAGGCGCGCTGGATGCGCAATGCGATTTCGCCGCGATTGGCAACGAGGATTTTCTTAAACATAGGTTTCTTCGCGGCTCATCACCCATGCGCGGGCGCATGCGAGTGCGGTTGGCGTGGCCTTGCCCGGGGCAAGACGGCCGGCACCGGCGACGAGGATTTTCTGAAACATGGACGTTCCCTGGCGCCCGGCAACGAGGCCGGCGCGCCCGACAAGGACCGAGGAAGACATGCGCAATTTATTCGATCACGAACAGGGGCTGACCGTATTCCACCGCTTGGCCGTTCTCCCCCAGGATGCGGGTGACGGTGCCGGACTTGTCGGCCTCGATCTCGTTGAGGATCTTCATGGCCTCGATGATGCAGATCGTTTCGCCTTCCTTGACCTGGCTGCCCACCTCGACGAACGACTTGGCGCCCGGGCTGGAAGCGCGGTAGAACGTGCCCACCATGGGCGATTTCACGATGTGGCCGGTCGGGGCGGCCGGTGCAGGCAACTCGGCCACGGGGGCTGCGGCCGCCGCTGCGGGGGCCGGGGCCTGCTGGGCGGGTGCGGCCACATATTGCTGGACCACCGCACCGCCGCTCTTGACGATGCGGACCTTGCCTTCTGCCTCGGTGATCTCGAGTTCTGACACATTCGACTCGGACACGAGGTCGATCAAGGTCTTGAGTTTTCGCAAATCCATGGGAACTCCAACGCCAAAAAACAAAATAGGGCGCGAATTTACCCTAAATTCGACCTATGGCCGGCATTTGGACGCAAATTCATTGATCTTCGCGGTGGATTGCAGAGCGCTATCCCAAGGAAGCCCATTGGGTGAGGTCTTCTGCAGTGACCTGGCCCATTTTACGGTGCACGATGCTGCCATCTGCGCCCATCACCACGCTGAAAGGCAGGCCTCCGGTGAGATTGCCCAGCGAACGGCCCAGTTCGGTGCCCGAAAGCCCCGCCAGTCCCACCGGGAAATCCAGCGGCAGGCGTCCCAGGAACTGCCGCACGGACGAGGGCTGGTCGATCGCCAGGCCCACGACTTGCCAGCCTTTGGCAGCGTGTTTCCGGTAGAAGGCATTCAAAAGCGGCAGTTCGTCCACGCAGGGCGGGCACCACGTGGCCCAGAAGTTCACCAGGAGCGGCTTGCCGCGAAAACGCGCCATCGCCACAGGCTCGCCGCCCGAGGGCGCCTCGAACTGTTGTGCCCACAGGGCGTCTTCGGCGCCGGACAGCACCGCGTGCGGCTGGAACCGCCACCACGCCAGCCCTGCGCCGCCCAGCCCGGCGGCGGCGGCCACGCCGGCATACGCCATCAGCCTGCGACGCGAAGCCTGGGGCGCAGCATCGGACCCGGCCTCGGGGGCCGGGCGGGTGGCGGGTGGGGACAAAGGGGTGCCCGTATCGGAGGGCGGTGACACATTCATTCGGGAGGGCTTTCCAACAGCTTGCGCAAGGCGCGAATGTCTCCGCGCGGTGCCCGGCCCCGCGCATCGGGGCGCAATGCGCCGCGCAGGTCATCCAGGTCATAGATCAAAAGGTGCACGCCGATCATCTCGCCCAGCACCGGCGAATGGCTGGAGAGGCTCAACGCCTCGACCGACTCGCCATGGAAGCCGGTGACGGTGCGCGGCTCGTAGTCCACATGGTGGTCGATCAGCGCGATCTCGGCGGATTTGCAGTCGTCGCAGAACAACTGCAGATAAATGTCGGACAGCCGGGTCGCCGTGCCATGCCACACCGCTCCGCCCAGGTGCGGGCGAAACGTCTGCATGCGCTCCATCCAGATCAGCGCCAGCTGCCGCAGCGCGAGCAATTCCTGGGGCTGGGTGTCGGCACAGAACAGGCCGATGTACTCGCGCACGGCGTCCTCGACCAGATCGTTGTCGGGCAGCGGTGTGCGGCTGGGCAGGCCCAGTTGGCGAACGGCCCGGCGTTTGGCCGGGCCCCATTCCAGGCCTTCTTCGACGACCATGCGGGCCGCGGCGTTGGCGATCTCGGTGGCGAGGGCGTTTGGCATGGCGGCGATCGGGTGGGGGGAAGGGTCCATTGTGGCCTCAATGCAAGAAGGCGGCCCGGGAAAACGCCCGCATCCGGCAGGGGCATGGTGCGCCCCATCGTGGACCTTGCTATTGAAAATGTAGCTATCGAGGCAAGAGGGATCTGCGCGGGCGGCCCTGCAGCCCTGGAACCTTAGAATCTGCGCCCATGCATATTCACATTCTGGGCATCTGCGGCACGTTCATGGGGGGCCTGGCGGCACTGGCGCGCGAAGCGGGCCACAAGGTCACCGGCTGCGACGCCGGCGTGTACCCCCCGATGAGCGACCAGTTGCGCGCCTTGGGGATCGAACTGATCGAAGGCTACGGCGCGGACCAGATGGCGCTGGCGCCCGATGTGTTCGTGATCGGCAACGTGGTCAGCCGGGCGCGCCTGCCCGACGGCACGCCGAAATTCCCCCTGATGGAGGCCATCCTCGACGCCGGCGCCACCTACACCAGCGGCCCCCAGTGGCTTGCCGAGCACGTGCTGCAGGGCCGGCACGTGCTGGCCGTGGCGGGCACCCACGGCAAGACGACCACCACGTCGATGCTGGCCTGGGTTCTGGAATGCGCAGGCCTGCAGCCCGGCTTCCTGGTAGGCGGCGTGCCGCTGGATTTCGGCGTGTCGGCCCGGCTGGGCGCCGCGCGCCGTCCGGTGGCCGGCCCGGGCGTGGCGGGCGATGCGCCCGTGTTCGTGATCGAGGCGGACGAATACGACACCGCGTTCTTCGACAAGCGCAGCAAGTTCGTGCACTACCGCCCCCGCACCGCGGTGCTGAACAACCTGGAATTCGACCACGCGGACATCTTCGACGACCTGCCGGCCATCGAGCGGCAGTTCCACCACCTGGTGCGCACCGTGCCGCCCTCGGGCCGCGTGGTGGTCAACGGGCTGGAGGAAAGCCTGGCCCGCGTGCTGCATGCCGGCTGCTGGAGCGAGGTGGCGAGCTTCGGCGCGCTGGTGAGCGACTTCACGGCCCAGGGCGAACCGCACGCCTTCGATGTGCTCCACCAGGGCCGGACCGTGGCCCGCGTGGAATGGGCGCTGACCGGTGTGCACAACCAGTTGAATGCGCTGGCCGCGATCGCCGCCGCCCACCACGTGGGCGTGGCGCCGACAGAGGCCGGCCGTGCGCTGGCGCGGTTCCAGAACGTGAAGCGGCGCATGGAACTGCGCGGCACCGTGCGCGGCATCGCGGTGTACGACGACTTCGCCCACCACCCGACCGCCCTGCGCACCACGCTGGACGGACTGCGCCGCAGCGTGGGCCCGGCGGCGCGCATCCTCGCGGCGTTCGAGCCGCGCAGCAACACCATGAAGCTGGGCACCATGAAATCGCAGCTGCCCTGGGCGCTGGAGCCGGCCGACCTGGCGTTCTGCCACACCGCCGGCCTGGACTGGGACGCGGCCCAGGTGCTCGCGCCGCTGGGCGACAAGGCCCGGACGGCGGCGGACATCGGCACGCTGATCGGACAGATCACCCAGGCGGCCCGGCCGGGCGATCACATCGTGTGCATGAGCAATGGCAGCTTCGGCGGCATCCATGGCAAGCTCATCGATTCGCTATCGAAATAATAGCTATATGCCCTAGAAAAATATGCGCTGGAGGCCAATTCGGCTGATGGCGCAGCGAGGGCGGCCCTGAGCAGCCCTGCCGCTCACCGTTTCCTCTTCAATACGTCACGGCCATGGCCGGGACATCCACCCGCACGATCGGTCGGGCCAGTGCGGCGCTGGCGGCTTCGGCGAACTGCCGGCCCCATTGCGCGTCGGCTAGCAGCGGGGCCCCGGCAGCCTGTGCCACCGTGAGCACCTTGTCGGCCAGCAGCACCTTGCCGCTGGCCCGCAGGGGCTCGCACTCCAGGCTGATGAACGCCTCGTCCAGCCAGCGGCGGGCGTCTTCATTGCTCAAAGGCTGCGAGCCTTCCAGGTCGAAACGGAATTCCTGGCCCGGCGCCAGGGTGATCGAGACTTCTCTGCGCATGGATTGTTTTCCTGGTTGAGGTGGGGCCAAGGGCGGCCACGCAAGCCGATGCCCGCGGCGGGGCCATCGAGCTTACATCGCACGCCGCTGCCCCGGCCCCTGGTTTTTCAGCGGGCGCGGCGGGCGGCCACGGCTGCCGACAGGTCGGCCAGCGCCGACAGCGAATCGTCCCAGCCCAGGCAGGCGTCGGTGATGCTCTTGCCGTACTCCAGGGCGCCCGGCTGGTCCTTGCCCGGCGTGAATTTCTGGGCACCGGCGGTCAGGTGGCTCTCGATCATCACGCCGAACACGCAGCGCGAGCCGCCCGCGATCTGCGCGCCGATCTCGCGCGCCACGTCGCGCTGCTTTTCGTGCTGCTTGCTGCTGTTGGCATGGCTGCAATCCACCATCAGCGTGGCGGGCAGCTTGGCGGCCTCCAGGTCCTGGCAGGCCGCGGCGACGCTGGCCGCGTCGTAGTTGGGCGCCTTGCCGCCGCGCAGGATCACGTGGCAGTCGGGATTGCCCTGCGTGTTGACGATGGCCACCTGCCCGTTCTTGTGCACCGACAGGAAGTGGTGGCCGCGGCTGGCGGACTGGATCGCGTCGGTGGCGATGCGGATGTTGCCGTCCGTGCCGTTCTTGAAGCCGATGGGCGCCGACAGGCCCGAGGCCAGTTCGCGGTGCACCTGGCTTTCGGTGGTGCGCGCGCCGATGGCGCCCCAGCTGATGAGGTCGCCGATGTACTGGGGCGAGATCACGTCCAGGAACTCGCTGCCGGCCGGCACGCCCATGCGGTTGATGTCGATGAGCAGCTGGCGCGCGATGCGCAGGCCTTCGTCGATGCGGTAGCTCTCGTCCAGGTACGGATCGTTGATCAGCCCCTTCCAGCCCACCGTGGTGCGGGGCTTCTCGAAGTACACACGCATCACGATCTCCAGCGTGTCGGCGTACTGCTCGCGCACCGCCTTCAGGCGCCGCGCGTAGTCCAGCGCGGCGGCCGGGTCGTGGATGGAGCAGGGGCCGATCACCACCAGCAGCCGGTCGTCCCGGCCCGCCATGATGTCCTGGATACCGCGCCGCGTGCGCGTGATCAGGGATTCCACCGCCGTTCCCCGGATGGGGAAGAAGCGGATCAGATGTTCTGGAGGGGGCAACACGGTGATGTCCTTGATACGTTCGTCGTCGGTCTGGCTGGTCTTCTCGACGTCGCGGTACCAGGCATCGCTGGTGGGGTTGGCAGTGGCCGTCATGGTTGCGTCCTCGTGGGTTGGATCGGAAAAAAAGGGGGAGCGGAAAAACAAAAAACCGCCGGGCTTTTCAGCTTCGGCGGTTTCTAGAGGAGGGGTGCTCGGGTGGTTGCGCGCTGACCTCTCATCCGCCTGGGACAGAGAAGTAAAACCAAAAATAAAACGCGCTACGCACTTGCATCGGTGGCAATGTAACACCGATTTTTGCGCCGCAACATCCCCGGCGCGTTGCAGCGCTGCCACAAGCGGGGTGCCGCGCTTTCATCGCCCGCGCCCCGACAACCAGCGGCGCAGGCGCGCCAGCATCGGGCGCCGCCGGGCCGCGGCGGGCTCTGGAGAAGGCTCGCTGAGCATCGCCCCGCCCTGCTCGTACATGTCGATGACCAGCATTGCCTCGCCCAGGGTGCGCCAGGCCAGGCGCTCGAACGCATCGAAGCAGGCCGGCTCGCTGCGGCTTTGGCGGGTCAGTGCCTGGTGCCAGATCTCGATGGCATCGCGCAGGTCTTTCAGGGCCTGCTGGTAGGCCCCCAGCTCGTAGAGCGCATGCCAGGCGGAGCCCAGCCCGGTGAGAAAGAACTGGTGCTCGCGCGCGGCGCGCTTCAGGTGCTCGAGGCTCCAGAAGATGGCGGAGGGATCGGCGCAGGCGCGGCGCAGGTGCGCGGCATCTTCGATGAGCGCGGACAGCGACGTCAGCGCATCGCGGAACTGGCGGGACTCCTCGTCGGCCACGCCTTCGCGCAGCAGCCGGCTCACATCGCCGAACGACTGTGCGGTGTTCAGCAGCTGGCTGGACGACGGGTCAGGCATGGTGGGTGCACGCCTGGAAGGTCCGTCGCCGCCCGGGGCTTTATGCGGTGCCGCCGACCGTCAGGCCATCGATGCGCAGCGTGGGCTGCCCCACGCCGACCGGCACGCTCTGGCCTTCCTTGCCGCAGGTGCCCACGCCGCTGTCGAGCGCCATGTCGTTGCCGATGAGGGTCACCTTCTTGAGGGATTCCGGACCGCTGCCGACGATGGTCGCGCCCTTGACCGGGTACAGGATCTTGCCATTCTCGACCCAATACGCCTCGCTGGCCGAGAACACGAACTTGCCGCTGGTGATGTCCACCTGGCCGCCGCCGAAGTTGGTGGCGTAGAGGCCGCGCTTCATGCTCGCCACGATCTCCGCCGGGTCCTTGTCGCCGCCCAGCATGTAGGTGTTGGTCATGCGCGGCATGGGAATGTGCGCGTAGCTCTCGCGCCGGCCGTTGCCGGTGGGCGCCACGCCCGACAGGCGCGCGTTCATCGAATCCTGGATGTAGCCCTTGAGGATGCCGTCCTCGATGAGCACGTTGCGCTGGCTGGCGTGGCCTTCGTCATCCACGTTGAGCGAGCCGCGGCGGTCGGCCAGGGTGCCGTCGTCCAGCACCGTCACGCCCTTGGCCGCCACGCGCTGGCCGATGCGGCCGCTGAAGGCGCTCGAACCCTTGCGGTTGAAATCGCCCTCCAGCCCGTGGCCCACGGCCTCGTGCAGCAGCACGCCGGGCCACCCGGGGCCGAGCACCACGGTCATCTCGCCCGCGGGCGCAGGGCGCGACTCCAGATTGACGAGGGCGGCGTTCACGGCCTCGTCGACGTACCGGGTGATCTGCGCATCGTCGAAATAGGCCAGACCGAAGCGCCCGCCCCCGCCGGCCGAACCCACCTCGCGGCGGCCGGCCTGCTCGGCGATCACGGTGACCGACAGGCGCACCAGCGGGCGCACGTCGGCGGCCAGCGTGCCGTCGGAGCGCGCCACCAAGACCACGTCGTATTCGCTGGCCAGGCCCGCCATCACCTGGGCCACGCGCGGGTCCTTGGCGCGGGCCTGCTGCTCCACCTTTTCCAGCAGCGCCACCTTGGCCGTGCTGTCCAGCGAAGCGATGGGATCGGTTCCGGGATAGAGCGAGCGGCTGGCGGAGATCTTCTTGAGCGAGATCTTCGCCCGCTTCTCCTGCGAGGCCGCCGAAATCGCCCGGACGGTGCGGGCGGCATCGAGCAGGGAGGCCTCGGAGATGTCGTCGGAATAGGCGAAAGCCGTCTTCTCGCCGCTCACGGCCCGCACCCCGACGCCCTGGTCGATGCTGAACGAACCGGTCTTGACGATGCCTTCTTCCAGGCTCCAGCCCTCGCTGCGCGTGTATTGGAAATACAGGTCGGCATCGTCCACCTGATGGGCCCGGATGTCGGCGAGCGCGCGCGCCAGATGGGTTTCGTCGAGGCCGAAAGGCTCCAGGAGCAGGCGGCGGGCGACGGACAGGCGTTCGATGGTGGGTTCGCGGGAGATCATGGGCGGATTCTAGAAGCCTTGGTGCCCGCCGGCATGGCGCTTTGCGAGCATCCCACCCGGCGGCGCGGCCATGCCGGCGCGAATCGGCCATGGCCAGGCAGACTCTGTGATATTTCACTGATATATCATTGCATTTCACCGACCCCGCCCACCCGCCCCGATGCCCGTTCTGCCCCAGCCCTCCCTTCCTGCCGCACCCGGCGGCGGCGCCCAGTTGCGCGAGCAGGCCTACGCCGACATCAAGCGCCGCATCATTGCCTGCGAGCTGGCACCCGGCGCGCAGATCAACGAAGGCGCGCTGGGCACGCTGCTCGGCCTGGGCCGCACGCCCATCCACCAGGCGCTGCACCGGCTGGAGATGGAAGGACTCGTGACCATCCTGCCGCGCAAGGGCATCGTGGTGGCGCCGCTGTCGCTGGACGAGGTGCTGGACATGATCGAGGTGCGCGCCTGCAACGAGACCCTGTGCGTGCGCCTGGCGGCCGAGCGGGTCCGGCCCGCTGAACTGGCCGCCATGCGCCACCTGCTGGGCGAGGCTCCGGCACTCCTGGCCGCACATGACGTGCCTGCGCTGATGGCGCTGGACCTGCGCTTTCACAGCGCGATCTCGGCCGCCGCCCGCAACACCGTCCTGGCCGACCTGCTGCGCCGGCTGCACGAACAGCAGGCGCGCTTTTGGTTCCTGACGCTCTCGGAGGCCGGGCACAGCGTGCGCATCCACGACGAGCACCAGGACATCCTGGCCGCGCTCGAGCGCCACGACCCCGATGCCGCCGCCGCCGCGATGCAGCGCCACATCGACGATTTCCGCCGCGCGATCACCCGCGCACTTTGATCCTTCCGCCCTTTTCGCCTCCCACCATGCCCCAGCACACCTTCGATCTCGCCGGCCACGGGCCGGTCACCCTGGACATCCGCCACCTCGTCATCGCCGGCTGGACCGGCCGCGACCGCGCGGCGGTGGACCACCACATCGCCGAACTGGCCGCGATCGGCGTCAAGCCGCCCTCCACGGTGCCCACCTTCTACCGCGTGGCCAGCCAGCTGCTCGACACGGGCAGCGCGGTGCAGGTTCCGGGCCATGACTCCAGCGGCGAGGTGGAATGCGTGCTGCTGGCCAGCGAGGCGCACGGCGTGCTCGTGGGCATCGGCTCGGACCACACGGACCGCACCGTCGAGGCCTACGACGTCACGGTGTCCAAGCAAATGTGCGCCAAGCCCGTGGGCCGCACCCTATGGAAACTGTCGGAGGTACAGGGCCACTGGGACCAGCTGGTCACCCGCTGCTGGCGCACCCGCGACGGCGTGCGCGCGCTGTACCAGGAAGGCGCCCTGGCCCGCCTCCTGCCCCCCGCCGAGCTGATGCAAAAATGGAATGCGGCAGGCGGCCTGTCGGCCCACACGGCCATGTTCTGCGGTACCCATGCGGTGATCGGCGAACTCGGCTGGGGCGAGGCCTTCGAGCTGGAATTGCACGACCCCGTTCTGAACCGCAGCCTGCACCACCACTACGCCACCCAAGCCCTGGAGATCGCCCGATGAATGCCCTCGCCACCACCCGCCACCCCACCGTCCGCGAACAAGCCGAGGCCCTGGCCCGGGGCGACACCACCAGCGTGGCGCTGGTCGAGGCGCGCTCGCGCGCATCGCCACGCACCGCGCGGCGGGCGGGCACGCCTATGTGGGCGAGGTCGAAGCCGAGGCCGCGCTGCAG
>NZ_BAAJYT010000110.1:0-11937 GCF_057541515.1 Acidovorax sp. KNOB132 | reverse complement strand
CCCGCATGGGGCGCGACAGCTGCCGATTTTGGTGGCTTTTTTTTTCACGGAGTTTCAACCCACGCGCCCGCATGGGGCGCGACGCCGCTGCTGGTCCATCAATCCTCCTTTGTGACCGGGTTTCAACCCACGCGCCCGCACGGGGCGCGACCGCCCATTTATAACCGCCTGTCCCCACTAGCAAAAATCCCCTCTCTCCGCGAACCCCTTCCCCCTGGCAGGCGTACCAGCGCCTCTCCCACGTGCCAGGAGAAAAATCATCGGTCAATCAAAGAGTTAGAACTCCGCGAAGCGCGATGGCCGTGCCCAGTCGCTTGGGGTTCGCAAAATGGCGCCGCCGGTGCCCAAGGCGTGTTAGAGAATGAGCGGAGCGTTCAGGTCGAGAACGGGCTTGGCCCCCACGTGTTCCACCCGGTCTTTCCATTGTTGGCCCAGGTAGTAAAACCGCAGGCTGTCCGTGGCCGGGTCGATGATCTGGACCAAGCGGTTTTTCAGGGCCACCCATTGTGCCGAGTCCACTTCGATCTCGAACACCGAGTACTGCACGCGCTGGCCAAAATCCAGGCACGCTTTGGCGATGTGCCGCAGGCGCCGGGCACCCACCTTGTCCTGCGAACGGACGTCATAGCTCACAAGCACCATCATGATCGGCGATGCCTCATTTCCAAAGGAAGGGTGGGTAGGCGTCGAGGTCGCCGCGCAAATGGCGGGCCAGCAATTGGGCCTGGATGAATGGAAACAGCCCGATGGGTGCCTTCTCTTGCAGAAAAACGTGCCGCAGCGTTTCGCGCTTGCGCTCCTGGTAGGCCGTCAGCACCGTCTTGCGCGATTCTTCGCGCAGCAGCACGGCGCCGTTGTCCATCGTCTGAAAATCGCGCTCGCCGATCTGGCGCAAGTTGATCAGCGACAGCGCCAGCCGGTCGGCCAGCAGCGGCCGAAACTCCTCCAGAAGATCCAGCGCCAAGCTGGGCCGGCCTGGCCGGTCGCGGTGCAGAAAGCCCACCGCCGGGTCCAGCCCCACGCTTTCCAGGGCCGAGCGGCAATCGTGGGTCACCAGCGTGTATAAAAAAGAGAGCAGGGCGTTGACCGCATCCAGCGGCGGCCTGCGGCTGCGCCCGGTGAACCGCATGGCGGTGCCGGGCACGCGGATGAGGTGGTCGAACACCCCGAAGTAAGCCTGCGCCGCTTCCCCTCGTATCCGCGCAGCAGGTCCACCGACGGTGTCTGGGCCAATTTACCGGCGATGCGTTCCAGACGCTGGTGGGCATGCGCCAGGGCGGCTTCGTCTCCGGCCGCCAGCTTGCTGCTGTGATCGCGCAGGGCCCGGCCCAGCACGGCGCGCTGGTTGTGCAGCTTGCCCTGCAAAAGATTGCGCACGATGCCGGCACACCCCTCGGGGTTGTCCGCGTTGCGGTACTGCGCGCGCCGCAGCAGGACGTTGCCGGACACGGGTCCTTCCACCCGTGCCAGAAACCTGCCGTTGGTCGTGAGAAAGCAGGTGCTGATGCCCTGCTCCGCGCAATAGCCCAGCAAAGGGGGCGACACCAGCACGCGGCCAAAGCACACCAGGCTTTCCAGCATGTGCACGGGCAGCCGGGCACGCACCGTTTGCTCGACTTCCATCACGATGTTCGCACCATCCTTGTGAAGCCAAGCCCCTTCGGTGGTCACATACAGGGTGTTCAGCTGTCTGCGCATGGTGGCTCCGCCTCGCTGTCTTCTTTCAGTTGTCGGGCGAGCCAGTCGTTCACGCTGCTCTTGCGGCCCAACAGTTTGGGTTGGCACAGGTCGAGCAGCGAGCAGGCATCGCAGCGCTTGGGGCTGTACTGCGCGGTGGGTGTGATGTTCGCGTCCAGCATGGCGCGTGTGGCACCGATGGTTTCCCGCGTGAGTTGGCGCAGGGCCTGATCGAACGGCACATCGGTGCGCCGGCGCGTCTCGCCATAGAACAGGGCGCCTTGCGCAATCGGCTGCTCCAGCATCGCTTCCAGGCACAGGGTCTGCGCGCACAGTTGCACTTCGTCTGCGCGATGGGCCTTGGGCCGCCCGCGTTTGTATTCCACGGGAAACGCCTGTTCGCCGTCTTCGATCTCGTGGAACTCCACCACATCTGCAATGCCGGTGATGCCCAGCCCCGGGTGCGCCAGGGGCATGGCCGTGACCGTGCGCACACCACGTCGGCGCTCGCCCCCGGGGCTTGTCGGCGCGCTCGTGCAGCACCCGCCCCTCTGCGGTGTGGCGGCTTTCCGCCCACAGCTGCTCCACATGGATGAGGGCGCACTGGCGAGGGCAATACAGGTAGTGTTGCAGTGCCGAAAGGGCAATGAAGTCCGATTCGTCCACGGCCTGCCTCCAGGCGTGCGAAGCCGCGCTAGATCAGCTCACGAACGGCCACGCCCGAAGGAATGGCCGCTCGGTCGATCTCCACGCGGTAATCCGCAAACCGGCGTGGAGCGCTGTCTGCATCGGCCTGTGCCGGTGTGATCCGGACGGCATCGAACAGCACATGCGCCGGTGCATTGCCCATGGCGCTTTCATGCTCGAACACGATCAGCTTGCGGGCCGCCATTTCGCCGCGAGCGGCCGAGCGGTCGTGTTCGAACATGTTGATGAGCGCGCGCCAGAACAGCTCCAGGTCTGCGTCGGAAAAGCCCGTGCGCTCGGCCAGCTTGGCCGAGACAAAACCGTGCGCGCGGTACAGGCCATAGGGAATGATGTGCTTTCGGCCCATGGTGCGGTTGTCGCCGCTCTGCGCCTCGGCCTCCTTCTCGGTGGTCACGGCCATGCGGGTGATCGAAATCTCCAGCGGCACCACGGGGTCGATGGAGGTGGCGAACGCCATCTGCACCGGCCCGCGCACCTGGCCCGCGTTGACACCCGTGGTCATCACCGCGCCGAAGGTGCGCACGTCGAAGAAGTTGTTGCACATCCATTGCGTGATGGCGCGTGCTTTCTCTTCTTCCTTGGGCAGTTTCTTGTCTTCGGGTTTCAGCGACTGGGCATCGTAGGCTTTGCGGTGCTGGTTGTTGAGCACGGCCTTTTCCTGCATGTAGATGGCATAGCGCTCGTCGGTTGGTTTGTCCAGGCTGACGAAGTTGCGGATCTTGCGCTTCAGGCACACGTCGGTCACCAGGCCCCGGTTGGTCTCGGGGTCCAGGCGCGGCAGGTTGCCGGCGTCTGGATCGCCATTGGGGTTGCCGTTGGTGATGTCGAAAAGGTAGACGAACTCGTAGCGGTGGGCAATGGCGGTCATGCGGGGGCTCCCTCGGTGTTGTCGGTGTTGGAATCTGCGGTGTCTTGTTCGGCCTCCGTGCCGCCTTTGGTGAAACGGCTTTGGGACTGGTGGTAGTACCCGATGGCGAAGCGGCCCTGGTCCTCGATGCGCAAGCTGCGCGGAAACTGCTCCCCCAGGCCATCGACGATTTCGCGGATGTCCTTTTCCAGGTTCACGGCCAGGCCCGGCTTGTCCTTGCGCAGCTTGCCCAGGTGGTTCTGCGTATTGCGCAGCAGCACTGGAAAGACGGATGCCGGCGTGGCCGATGCCGCGCCGTAATACCGGTCGCGGATGGTGGCATTGACTTGGCCGCCGAGCGCGCTGCGCTGCACCGCTTCCAGCACCGCGAACAGGCGGCCCAGCCGGTAGCCTGGGTTTTCGGATTGCTTGTCGAGACTCACGGGAACCTCCTCCTTGTGGATGTGTGTGTGGATGCCCAGCCGCTTCTCCCGGGCCAGGATGCCTTTGCAGATCGCCGCGCGCAGGCCTGACAGGTTGCCGTCCGAGCGGATGCGCATGAGGGTGTTGGCCAGCAGGCTGCGCGGATAGGGCCGGCCGCTGAGCACCGAGCGCATGAATTCGCCGGCCAGGTTGTTGAAGGCATCGTCCATCTTGGGCATGGCGCCTTCGCGGTTCGGTACCGTCGCAAGGAGGACGCGGCGCGCGGCCGGCGCGGTCTTCCAGGGCACGGGTTCGATCCGAAAGTCCTGCGCATGCTCTGCCAGGCGCTGGGCGAATAGGCCCAGCGTGCCCGTCTCCCAGAAGCGGATGGAGATGCGCGAGGCGTTCGGAGCCAGCCCCAGCACGAACATGCGCGTGCCGTCCTGCAGCTTTGGATTCAGTTCGCTCAAGGGGCGTCCCTTCGCGATCTGCTCCAGCACCTCACGCACCCGCGCCGCTTCCTGGGAGTCGTCCGGCGGCGCGTTGAGCAGCGACTCGAATGTCAGTTCGGCTTCCTGCGCCTGATCGGCATCGTCCGCCTCCGCCCAAAACACCACGCTCGCATCGCCGATCTGGATGCGCTGGCGGTTGTGCTCGCCGCGCCGCAGCAGGTGGTTGAGCACGGTGGTATAGGCAAAGGCGGCCTGCTCGGAAACGGGCGCGTTCTCGCCCTGGCTCTTGCCATACGACGTGAACGACTCCAGGTTGAACGACACGATGGATGCGCCAGAGCTTTGCGCACCGTTCACGCCCTTGATGCCCGGGTGCAGACGCGCCACTGGCAGTTGCTCGCCGGTCACCAGGCAGTGGGCCAGCGCGTGGGGCGCCGCATCTTCACTGCCCAGCAACCGTGCGCGCACCGTTTGCGCGGCGGGGCGCTCGTGCAGGTAGGTGCGCTCGCCGTCCAGGCGAAAGACGACGTTGGCGTCCAGCATCTCCGGCGTGAAGGGGGCCTCGGCAAAGCGCTCATGCGTCCAGCTGGACAGAAAGCCCAGCAGCGCCTTGAGTCCCGCATCCTCCGTGCCTGCCAGGCTTTCCTGGTGCAGCGCCTTGAAGGCTTCGTGCTCCTTGTCCGCACGCTTGCTCGTGGCGCTGGCGCCCAGCACATAGCTGGTCTTGTCCCAAAGAAAGTTCGACTTGATGCCCACAGTGCGCTTTTCGGGCTGCGGCACGTTCATCGGGCGCGGCAGCGGCTTTTTCCCGGAGGTGTCGCGGATGTCGTTCACATCCACCACGCGCCCATCGGGTGCCAGCAGAATCTCGTAGCTGATCTTCTCGGGGCTGTAGCCGAAAGGCGAGAGCCCCTCTTCGCCGCGCGCCAGCAGGCGCTGGTAGTAGGTGTTGAGGGCCTGCAGGATCATGCCTTGACCTCTTCGCTGTGCCAGGGCGGCACCTCGATCACGCCGTCCGCCATCTGCGCGCGGAAGAAGCGGGGCGACATGCCCCGGTCGAAATCGATGTCGTGCAGCGTCCAGCCCAGGTCGCGCGCCTCCTGAAGGCTTTCGTGCTTCTCGGGGATGGGGTCGCCGTCTTCGATCAGCTGGAAGTTCGCCGGAAACTCCCGCACGCCCATGCAGGGCTGCTGAAAGCACTGCCCCTTGCGCGCGCGGCGGTTGAAGATGTCCAGGTGCTTGCCGACCGAGTCCTCGGCGCCGGCCTTGGGAGTCAGATCGAAGTGCGCTTCGATCACATAGGCCACGTCGCGCAGGATGGTGGCAGCGCGCTGTTGCCGGTCTTCATCGACGTAATTCGCCAGCCCCGCGGTGTCGCCGGCCTTCATGGCCTTGGTCACGCTGGCGGGGGAGAGCTTGCCGCCCACTTCGTTGCGCCGAATGGATTCGAAGCGGATGGGATTCAGCACATGGATGCGGTCGACGTGCCATCGGATCGCCGGCTTCCAGTGGATCGCATCGAGGATGCCGCGCGCGGCGGAAGGGGTGATAACGTCGTAGCTCACCCGTTCCACCTTCATCTCGGGGCGGGTAAAGCAGGCGCGATCGCCCCAGATCAGTAAACGTATTCCAAATGCCATTGAGCTCCCTCCAAATAGGCACCCTAGGGGCGAGCCCCCAGGGTGTCCCTGCTTTACAGCACTCAATGCACAACTTAGGTTTCAACCCACGCCCACAAGAAGTCGCTCGACTATTCGCCAAAATGCCGATGAGCCAATTAACGCTATGCAGACGACAAGCCACGGCAACAGTGCATTGCGACGCCGAAGCTCCAATTCAAGCTTCAATTTGAAGTCCGATTTGGGCTCTTTTGATGGATCGTCCATGCCAAGCTCCTGCTGTTGTGACGGAGCGAAGCATATCCGATATTTAGTTCCTAAGGTGTAGTTGAGTTGCTTAGATGATTGTGTTGATCGTTTTTATGAATGTTGGGTCATCGCACGACAGGCCGAACTGTGCGTCGTAGATATCAAGATTTTCCAATCGCATGAATTGATCTCCCCACTTCTCCGGTGCCACAGGCAGCACAGCTTTTGCCGTGTACAAAGCATCGAAGCCCTGGCGGGGCAGTTGCACCAGATAGGGCTGCAGCTTGCGCGCGAGGCCGACGCTGCCTTCGGCGTGCTCCAGTTCGCGCAGAAAGCCTTTGGCATCGTCGTCATACGGCACGATCACCGGCATCTGCACGCTGTCGATCATGCGGAATTTCGTGGCCAGCGTTTCCATGGGAAGGCTGTCGATGCGGCTTTCGCG
Organism: Acidovorax sp. KNOB132; assembly: GCF_057541515.1. Lineage (NCBI taxonomy): Bacteria > Pseudomonadati > Pseudomonadota > Betaproteobacteria > Burkholderiales > Comamonadaceae > Acidovorax > Acidovorax sp. KNOB132. Next base: position 5,517 of record NZ_BAAJYT010000110.1, on the reverse strand, counting down.
CAGCAGGCCCATGAGGTCGGGCTTGTCGAGCGCATCGCCTCCCTTTTGCCAATACAACAGGGCGAAGTAGCGGCCAATGGCCTCGGGCGACAAAGGGTCGCCTGCGTTCTGACGCAGCACTTCGCGGGCGGCCTGGGCGTATTGCTTCAGTTCAGGTGGCGGGGCCCAGTCTTCGTTGGCGTTGGCAAACACCCGCACGTCGCTGGCGTCCAGGGGCCTGCCGCCTTCGCGGTTGCAGCGGCCTGCCGCCTGGGCGATGGAGTCCAGGCCCGCTTCGGCGCGCAGCACGGTAGGGAAATCGACATCCACGCCGGCTTCGATCAAGCTCGTGCTCACCACCCGGCACGGCTCACCATCCTTGAGCATCTGCCGCACCTCGGCCAGCACGGCGCTGCGGTGTTTGGCGCACATCAGCGTGGTCAGGTGGCGTGCGCCGGGCAGATCGGCCATGGCCTGGTACACGGCCCTCGCATGGCGGCGGTTGTTGACGATGCACAGCACCTGTTCGCGCGAGCGCATCTCGGTGGCCAGCGCCTCGTCGCTCAGCGTGCCCACATGCCGCACCCGCACGCGTTCGAGCTGGCGGAACAGCCTGTCCGGCTCGGGTGCCAGCTCGCGCACGCCCGTGAGCCCGCCCTCGAACGCCGGCGCCTCCAGGGCGGGCTGCGTGGCCGTGCACAGCACCACGCTCGTGCGGTAGTTGCGGGCCAGCTCATCAATGGCGGCCACGCAGGGCCGCAGCAACTGCAGCGGCATGGTCTGCGCCTCGTCCAGGATCACCACGCTGCCCGCGATGTGGTGCAGCTTGCGGCACTGCGAGGGCTTGGCCGCGAACAGGCTTTCGAAGAACTGCACGGCGGTGGTGACGACGATGGGAGCATCCCAGTTCTCCATGGCAAGGCGCAGCTTCTGGACCGACTGGTACTTCTCGGGGTCATTGCGCGGGGGCGGCTGTTCCACGAAGGCGCTGTGGTGCTCCAGCACGGCAGCCTCGCCCAGCGGGCCCAGTGCCTTGCGGAACACGGCGGCGTTCTGCTCGACGATGCTGGTGAACGGGATCACGAAGATCACGCGCTGCAGCCCGTGGCGAATGGCGTGGTCAAGCGCGAACGCCAGCGATGCCAGCGTCTTGCCGCCCCCCGTGGGCACCGTGAGCGAAAACAATCCTGGCTCCTGCTCCGCCTGGCCCCGCACATGGCGCAGGATGTCGGCACGCAGGCGGTTCACGCCGCTATCGGCCTGGAACTGGCCCAGGAAGTGGTCGAGTTGCTCGCGCAGCGCCACGAGCGTGGGCGGCGCGCCGCCGCCACGGCGCAGGTCGGGGCGTTTTTCAGCGAGGTGGTAGAACGCCTCGGTATCGAGGAAGTCGGCATCCACCAGGCACGAGAACAGCATGCGGGCGAGAAACGCCAGCTGGAACGGATACCGGTCCTTGGCCTGCTGGCGGCCCTGGCCGCTGTAGGGCTTGAAGCCCGCAGGCACCCCGAGGCGAGCGGGCAAGGGGATATCCTGTTCCCAGGCGGGGTGCAGCGCCGGTAGGTCGGACGACAGCCGGTCAGCCAGGGCCGTGCGCTCGCCCTCGCCCTGCCCATTGGCCAACCCCGCATGGTGGCCGGCAATGCCGTAGGCCAGCAGTTGCCCCATGTCCCCCAGGCGCTCCTGCGCGATGCGTGCCCCCCAGGTGGAGTGGTCCACACGCAGCGGACTGCCGCGCAGCCTTTCCTGAAAGGGCTCGGTGTACTTGCCCAGGTCGTGCAGATGCCCGATCACCCGGGCCAGCGCCTCACCGCCGAAAACAGCCGCGAATTCTCCGGCCCCTCGGCCCACGGCGTGCAGATGGTCCGGCAGGGGCTGCCAGCCTTCCCGGTCCGCGCTGCCGGTGGAATGCGCATAAAAGCGCGGCGTGCCAGTGCCTTGCTCTGGGTCGTTCAATGGTTTGTCCTCCCTTTGGATCGGTGGCCGCAGTCCTTTATGGATGAGCTGTCGGCGGTGGCATTGTGGCGGTTGTGTGTGGCGGGCTGCCTGCGGGATTTCCCTTTGGTGCGCCTTCTCGGTCACGTCCAACGACTGAACTGCGCCGCAACCGGGCCTGCATCGCCAGCCCCCGGATGCCCCTAAGCCACACCTAAGTCTCGTTGCCCAAACTGCCCCCCATGCAACGACCCAACGAAAGGATTGCCATGAACTCCGTTCTATCGACCCCCCGCCGCCTGACCCTGGCCCTGCTCACTGCCGGCGCCATCGGGGCCACCGGCGCGGGGCTGGTGACCAACATGCATTCCAGCCGCGCCGCCATGCCGCCCGCCGCGGTGCAGCCGGCGGCCATGCCGTCCACGGGCGGCGTGACGGCGCCGGACTTTGCGCAGATCACCGCGCGCAACGGTCCGGCGGTGGTCAACATCAGCGTGAGCGGAACCACCAAGACGTCCATGACCGATTCGGACGACGACGATGACGAGACCGCGGCCCACCCGCGCAGCGGCGCGCAGGGCATCGACCCCAACGATCCGATGTTCGAGTTCTTCCGCCGTTTCGGCATGGTGCCGCCGGGCCTGCAGGCCCCCGGCCGCCAGCGCGAGGTGCCCACGCGGGGCGAGGGATCGGGCTTCATCGTGAGCGCCGATGGCGTGATCCTCACCAACGCCCACGTGGTCAAGGGTGCCAACATGGTCACCGTGAAGCTGACCGACCGGCGCGAGTTCCGGGCCAAGGTGCTGGGCTCCGACCCCAAGACCGACATCGCGGTGCTCAAGATCGACGCGAAGGACCTGCCCGTGGTGCAGCTGGGCAGCACGCGCAACCTGGCGGTGGGCGAGTGGGTGCTGGCCATCGGTTCGCCCTTCGGCTTCGAAAACAGCGTGACGGCCGGCGTGGTGAGCGCCAAGGGGCGCTCGCTGCCCGACGACAGCTACGTGCCCTTCATCCAGACCGACGTGGCGGTGAACCCCGGCAACTCGGGCGGCCCGCTGTTCAATGCGCGCGGCGAGGTGGTGGGCATCAATTCGCAGATCTACAGCCGCTCGGGCGGCTACCAGGGCGTGTCGTTCTCCATCCCGATCGAGGTGGCCGCCAAGGTCAAGGACCAGATCCTGGCCACGGGCAAGGCCAGCCACGCGCGCCTGGGCGTGTCGGTGCAGGAGGTGAACCAGGCCTTTGCCGATTCGTTCCAGCTCGACAAGCCCGAAGGGGCGCTGGTGGCCGGCGTGGAAGAGGGCGGCCCGGCCGACAAGGCGGGCCTGAAGTCGGGCGACGTGATCCGCAGCGTGAACGGGCAGCCCATCGTGGCCTCGGGCGACCTTCCGGCCATCGTGGGCCAGGCGGCGCCCGGCACGCAGGCGCGGCTGGAGGTGTGGCGCCATGGCAAGCGCGAGGAGTTCACCGCCACGCTGGGCGATGCGAGCGAGAAGGCCACCAAGATCGCCAGTTCGGAAAAGTCGAGCGGCAAGGGCCGGCTGGGCCTGGCGCTGCGGCCCTTGCAGCCGCAGGAGCGCCGCGATGCCGGCGTGGACGGCGGCCTGCTGGTGGAGGATGCCCGTGGCCCCGCCGCCCTGGCCGGCGTGCAGCCCGGCGACGTGCTGCTGGCCATCAACGGCACGCCGGCGCGGGGCGTGGAGCAGGTGCGCGAGGCGATGGCCAAGGCGGGCAAGTCGGTGGCTCTCCTGATCCAGCGCGACGGCGACAAGATCTTCGTGCCGGTGCCGCTGGGCTGAAGCCCCGTCCTGCGCGGCGGCATTGGGCCAGCCGCTATGCTTGGCGGCCATGGACGCCGCCGCCTGTTCGCAACCCCCACGCACCCGCGCCGCTGGCGCTGCGATTGCCGCAGCCGCCGCCGGCGCGGTGGCGTTTGAGACCTGAAAAGAAGAGGAGGGCCGCCCCATGCGCCTGCTGCTCGTGGAAGACGACACCATGATCGGAGAGGCCGTGCACGATCTGCTGCGCGCCGAGCATTACGCGGTGGACTGGGTGCGCGACGGCGAGATGGCCGACACCGCCCTGCGCACGCAGACCTACGACCTCGTGCTGCTGGACCTGGGCCTGCCCCGGCGCGACGGCCTGGCGGTGCTGCGCGACCTGCGCGCGCGCAAGGACCGCACCCCGGTGCTGGTGGCCACCGCGCGCGATGCGCTGGCCCAGCGCGTGGAGGGGCTGGACGCCGGCGCCGACGACTACGTGCTCAAGCCCTACGAACTCGATGAACTGCTGGCCCGCATCCGCGCCCTCACGCGGCGCGCGGCCGGGCGGGCCGAGCCGGCCTACGAGCACAAGGGCGTGCGGATTTTGCCGGCCACGCGCGAAGTGACGGTGAACGGCGCGCCCGTGGTGCTGTCGGCGCGCGAATGGGCGGTGCTGGAGCCGCTGCTGGCGCGCCCGGGCATGGTGCTGTCGCGCACCCAGCTCGAAGAAAAGCTCTACGGCTGGAAGGACGAGATCAGCAGCAACGCCGTGGAGGTGTATGTGCACGGCCTGCGCAAGAAGCTGGGCGCCGAACTGGTGCTGAACGTGCGCGGCGTGGGCTACATGGTGCCCAAGGCATGACGCCGCCCGCCGCCCAGGACCCGCCCCACAGCCAGCCCCCGGGCCCCGGCGGGCCGGCGCCGCGCACGGGCGCACCGGCGCATTCGCTGCGCGCGCGGCTGCTGTGGTTCCTGCTGGCGGCGATCGTGTGCACGGCGCTGCTGCAGATCCTCCTGTCGTACCGCTCGGCGCTGTCCGAGGCCGACGAGATCTTCGACTACCACATGGAGCAGATGGCGATGGCCCTGCGGCCCGGCCTGCCGGAGGTGCCGGCCAACGCGCCCGGACCGCTGGTGCACGACGACGAGAACTACGAGTTCGTCGTGCAGGTCTGGTCGGCCGAAGGATTGCGCGTGTTCGAGTCCGCCGTGGGCGCTGCCCTGCCGCAGCGCGCGGTGCTGGGCTTTTCCAAGGTGAAGGCGCACGGCACCACCTACCGCGTGTTTTCGGTGCAGACGCGCTCCCAGGTCATTCAGGTGGCGCAGGACATGGCCGTGCGCAAGGCGATGGCGCGCGACCTGGCCCTGCGCACGGCCGGGCCCATCGCGCTCATGGCGCCGCTGCTGGCGCTGGCCGTGTGGTGGGTGGTGAGCGGCTCGCTCGCGCCGGTGGAGCGCGTGCGCCGCGAGGTGGCGCAGCGCCAGGCGGACGACCTCTCGCCCGTCGACGGCGATGCGCTGCCCGCCGAGGTGCAGCCGCTGGTGGACGAGCTGAACCTGCTGTTCGCGCGGGTGCAGCGGGCTTTCGAGGCGCAGCAGCACTTCGTGGCCGATGCGGCGCACGAGCTGCGCTCGCCCCTGGCCGCGCTCAAGCTGCAGGCACAGGGGGCTGCTGCGCGCGCCCGAGCCGAGGCCGCGGGCGTGGCCGTGGCCCGGCTGTCGGCCGGCATCGACCGGGCCACGCGGCTGGTGGAGCAGCTGCTGGCCCTGGCGCGGCAGGAATCCAGCGTGGCCGCCGGGGCCCCCGCACAGCCCGTGGTGCTGGCCGACCTGGCGCTGCAGG
>NZ_BAAJYT010000109.1:0-12028 GCF_057541515.1 Acidovorax sp. KNOB132 | reverse complement strand
ACCGGCGACCGGCGACCGGCGGCGCGCGGGTTTGCAACCAACTGCATCGCCGCCCCGGGCGCTTCGCAAACCCCTGTTGCGCGCACCCCGCCGTTGGGCGGAAACTGCAGCACCCACGCCACTTCACTCAGGGAGGCCCCATGACCGCAGTCGCCGACATCCTCAAGTCCAAGCCCCATGCCCAGGTCCACACCATCGGGCCCTCCGATTCGATGCTCGATGCGCTGCGGCTCATGGCCGACAAGGGCATCGGCGCGCTGCTGGTGATGGAGGGCGAGCAGATCGCCGGCATCGTGACCGAGCGCGACTACGCCCGCAAGGTGGCCCTGCTGGGCCGCACCTCCGGCGCCACCCAGGTGAGCGACGTGATGACCCGGGCCGTGCGCTTCGTGCGGCCGCACCAGAGCAGCGAGCAGTGCATGCAGCTCATGACCGACAACCGGCTGCGCCACCTGCCGGTGGTGGACGACGCCAATCGGCTGGTGGGCCTGATCTCCATCGGTGACCTGGTGAAGAACATCATGTCCGAGCAGCAGTTCATCATCGAGCAGATGGAGCAGTACATCACTGGCGGCCAGCGCAACTGACGCCGCCGCGCAACCGCCCGGCCCCATCTGGCTAGGAATCGAGGGCGATCACCTCGTCCTGCGGCCCGGCCTCGCACCCCGGGCCCAGCGCCTGCCAGCCGCGGCGCACCACGATCTGGCGGCGGTCGTGGCACAGCTCGATGCGCTCGGCGCCCGGCATGCGATCGTGCACGAAGGCCTCCAGCGAGGCCGGCAGGCTCACCCGCATGCGCAGCGCATACAGGTCGTCCCGCGGGTGGTCGTCCACATGCACCAGCGGCGCGAAATGCGCGGCGAACACCACGCCGTGCGATCCCAGCCCGATCGGCTCCGGCCGGTAGCCAGCCGAGTGCAGCCACGCCTGCGCGCGCTCGCGCGTCGGGGGCGCGTCGCCGGCCGGTGCCCAGGCGCTGGCCATCATCTCCGCCACCCACTGGTTGCAGTTCTGGTAGCGCGTGCTGAACGGGTAGGCATTGGCGCTGTAGTCGGCCGCCAGGAGGGCCAGCGCGGCGCGCTTATCCTGGGCCGTGCGCTCCAGCGCGTCGGCGGGCAGCGCGGGCAGCAGCACGATGGCAACGTAGCCCCGGGACGGATCGTCCCGGCCCATCAGGAACCCCGGAATGCCCTGGTCGAACAGCCGGGGCCGCGACTCCTCGCAGGTGTAGTACAGCTGGCGCACCGCCCACGGGCGGTCCGGCTGCGGCCGCAGGGCCAGGCCGGCGACACGCAGGGCGCGCAGTCGATGCGCGTGGCCAACAACGGCTACTGATCGGCGGGGCCTGCGCAGGCCCCTTGCCTCATCACTGTCCCACGGGCGGCCTTGGCCGCCCGTTGCCATTGGGGGCGGCGGTTCCGGCGCCGCCAGCCACCGTGGTGGTATCTTGTGTTTTGTGCCTCCAGCGCAATCAGTACTAGGGCATTGTGCTATTAATTTAATAGCAATTGAGGGGGTGGCTTTGTCCACGCGCCGGCGCTGCGTGAGGCCGGTGCCTCGCGGGCAGGGCCGGCCTCTGCCATCCCGGGCCCGCCCGCGCGCGGCGCGTCACTTCATTTCTCGACGAAAGCGCGTTCGATCACGAAGTCGCCGGGCTTCGTGGTGTTGCCTTCCTCGAAGTCGCGGTGCTCCAGGATGGCCTTGAGCGATGCCAGCATCTCGGGGCTGCCGCACAGCATGACGCGGTCCACCAGCGGGTCCAGCGGGGGCACGCCCAGGTCGGTGAAGAGCTTGCCGCTTTCGATCAGGTCGTTGATGCGGCCCTGGTTGCGGAACGGCTCGCGGGTCACCGTGGGGTAGTACTTGAGCTGCTTGGACACCGTCTCGCCCAGGAACTCGTGCTGCGGCAGCGTTTCGGTGATGAAGTCGTGGTAGGCCAGTTCCTTGACCTGGCGCACGCCGTGCACCAGCACCACTTCCTCGAACTTCTCATAGGTGTCGGGGTCGCGGATCACCGACAGGAAGGGCGCGAGGCCCGTGCCCGTGGAGATCAAATACAGGCGCTTGGCGGGCAGCAGATAGTCGATGAGCAGCGTGCCCGTGGGCTTTCTGCCCACCACGATGGAGTCGCCCACCTGGATGTTCTGCAGGCGCGAGGTCAGCGGGCCGTCCGGCACCTTGATCGACAGGAACTCCAGGTGCTCTTCGTAGTTGGCGCTGGCGATGCTGTAGGCCCGCAGCAGCGGCTTGTCGTTCACCTTGAGGCCGATCATGGTGAAGTGGCCGTTGGAGAACCGCAGCGCCGGGTCGCGCGTGGTGGTGAAGGAAAACAGGCGGTCGGTCCAGTGGTGGACGGAAAGGACTCGTTCTTCGTTGAATGCGCTCATGGAAATGGTGCAGATTGGGTGTGAGACGAAAGAAGCCTTCAGGGGCAGGGCCGGTGGCGGATGGGCGCATTGCGCGACCTGGGCTGCCCCCTGCCATGCGGGCAAACCCGCACATTGTCGGGCAAACCGGCCCCGCGGCCTTATGGCATCTGCGCATGTGCTTATGCCAGCCGCGCCCGGTGGAGGGCGGCGGGCGCCGGGACGCTCCCGCGATCGGTGGTGCCAGGCGCTTCAGGCGCCGTCGGCCGGGTCCACCGCGTAGCCGCGCAAGAACACGTCGATGGCCCGGCCGATGGCCTGGCGCATCTTCACCTTGGACAGGTTGTCCTCCAGGCCGAAGAGGCGCGGCGTGGCCGTCTCCGACTCCATCAGGGCCATGAAGTGGCGCGCCGCGGTCAGGGGGTCGGCCTGCCGCAGCAGGCCTTTGCGCATCTGGGCTTCCAGGAACGAACCCAGGGCCTGAATGCCCTTGTGGGGGCCCAGTTCGAAGAAACGCTTGCCAATGTCGCTGCGGCCCGATTCGGCGACGAAGGCGCGCTTGGCCTGGATGGCCGGCTCGCTGCAGATCACGGCCAGCATCTTCTCGGCGAAGGTCTTCAGCGCGGTTTCCAGCTCGCTCTCGTCCTGCTCGAGCGCGAGAAAGAACAATTCGATGTGCTGCTTGGCCGCGCCGATGGCGACCTCCAGGAACAGCTCTTCCTTGGAGCTGAAATACCCGTACAGCGTGGATTTGGAGCCCCCGACCCGGGCGGCGATCTCCGCCATCGACGCCCCCTCGAACCCCGATTCCGAAAAAACCTGGGAGGCAATTTCCACGATCGCGTCCCGCTTGGCTTCCGTCTTGACGCGCATCTACCGACTTCCGTTTTCTGTATTCATGCGTCCGAGTATTGATGGGCGAAGAATCGAAGTCAAATTTACTTTACCGTACAGTACGGTTTGTATATCATCGGCGCATTGTTCTTTGGAGATTGCCCATGCGACCCGTTCATCGCCCCTTGCTCACGCTGTCGGCCGCAGCTGCCATGGCCTGTCTGCTCGCCGCCTGCGGCAAGCCCCCGGGCGGCCCGCCGGCACCGCAGGGCACGCCCATCGTCGGTGTGATGACCGTGCAGCCGCAGCCTGTGGCGCTGAGCACCGAACTGCCCGGCCGCACCGTGCCCTACCAGGTCGCCGACGTGCGGCCCCAGGTGGGCGGCATCGTGAAGGCGCGCAAGTTCCGCGAGGGCAGCGATGTGAAGGCCGGCGAGGCGCTCTACCAGATCGACCCCGCCACCTACCAGGCCACCTACGACAGCAACGTGGCCGCCCTGGCCAAGGCCCAGGCCAGCCTCAAGACGACCCGGCTCAAGGCCGACCGCTACAAGGAGCTGGTGGCCATCCAGGCCGTGAGCCAGCAGGATTACGACGACGCGGCCGCATCGCTGGGCCAGGGCGAGGCCGACGTGGCATCGGCCCGGGCGAACGTGGAAACGAGCCGCATCAACCTGGCCTATGCGCGGGTCGATGCGCCCATCTCGGGCCGCATCGGCAAGTCCAGCGTCACGCCGGGCGCGCTGGTCACCGCCAGCCAGGCCACGGCGCTGGCGACCATCCAGCAACTGGACCCGATCTACGTGGACGTGACGCAGCCCAGCGCCGCGCTGCTGCGCCTCAAGCAGTCCCTGGCCCGCGGCGATCTGCAAAAGGCGGGTGCCAATGCCGCCAAGGTGCGTCTGATGCTGGAAGACGGCAGTGCCTACCCGCTGGAAGGCAAGCTGGAGTTCTCGGACGTCACCGTGGACCAGAGCACCGGCGCGATCACGCTGCGCGCCGTGTTTCCCAACCCGCGGGCCGATCTGCTGCCCGGCATGTACGTGCGCGCCGTGCTGCAGGAAGGCGTGAAGGAGCAGGGCCTGCTCGTGCCGCAGCAGGCCGTCACGCGCGACAGCACCGGCAAGCCCATGGTCTACGTGGTCGGTGCGGACAGCAAGCTGCAGCGGCGGGCCCTGGAGACCGAGCGCACGGTGGGCGACCAATGGCTGGTGCGCACCGGGCTGCAGGCCGGAGACCGGCTCGTGGTGGACGGACAGCAGCGGGCCGCGCCCGGCGCGCTGGTGAAGGCGATGCCCTGGACACCCAAGTCCGCGGCCGCGCCCGTGGCACAGGCCACCGCCCCCGAGGGTGCCGCCAACCCCGCGAACTGACGCGCGCGAAAGAACCCCATGGCACGCTTTTTCATCGACCGCCCCATCTTCGCGTGGGTCCTGGCCATCATCGTGATGCTGGCCGGCGCCCTGTCGATCTTCACCCTGCCGATCGCGCAGTACCCCAGCATCGCGCCGCCCGCCGTGGCAATCACGGCCAACTACCCCGGCGCCTCCGCCAAGACGCTGGAGGACACCGTCACCCAGGTCATCGAGCAGAAGATGAAGGGGCTGGACCGGCTCAGCTACATGGCCTCGACCAGCGAGTCGTCCGGCCAGGTCACCATCACGCTCACGTTCGACAACGGCACCGACCCCGATACCGCCCAGGTGCAGGTGCAGAACAAGCTGTCGCTGGCCACGCCGCTGCTGCCGCAAGAGGTGCAGCAGCAGGGCGTCACGGTCACCAAGTCGGCCACCAACTTCCTGAACGTGCTGGCCTTCACCTCCGAAGACGGCAGCATGAACGGCTCCGACCTGTCGGACTACGTGGCCGCCAACGTGCAGGACGCGATCAGCCGCGTGGAAGGCGTGGGCGACACCACCCTGTTCGGCTCGCAGTACGCCATGCGGGTCTGGCTCGATCCGGACAAGCTGGCCAACTTCGGTCTCACGCCGCTCGACGTGAAGACGGCCATCCAGGCGCAGAACGCGCAGGTCTCGGCCGGCCAGCTGGGTGCGCTGCCAGCGGCCGGCAACCAGCAGATCAACGCCACCATCACCGCGCAGACGCGCATGAAGACGGCGCCGGAGTTCGAGGAGATCCTGCTGCGCACCCTGACCAACGGCTCGCAGGTGCGGCTGCGCGATGTGGCGCGCATCGAACTGGGCAGCGAAAACTACAGCACCGTCGGCCGCTACAACGGCAAGCCGGCCGCCGGCCTGGCGATCAAGCTGGCTACCGGCGCCAATGCCCTCGACACGGTCCGCGCGATTGACGCGCGGGTGGACGAACTGCAGAAGTTCTTCCCTCCGGGCATGAAGGTGCAAAAGCCCTACGACACCACGCCGTTCGTGCGCATCTCCATTGAGGAGGTGGTGCGGACCCTGGTCGAGGCCGTGGTGCTGGTGTTCCTGGTGATGTACCTGTTCCTGCAGAACTTCCGCGCCACGCTGATCCCCACCATTGCGGTGCCCGTGGTGCTGCTGGGCACCTTCGGCGTGCTCGCGGCGTTCGGCTTCACGATCAACACGCTGACCATGTTCGCGATGGTGCTGGCCATCGGGCTGCTGGTGGACGATGCCATCGTGGTCGTGGAGAACGTCGAGCGGGTGATGACCGAGGAGGGACTGTCGCCCAAAGAGGCCACGCGCAAGTCGATGGGCCAGATCACCGGAGCGCTCGTCGGCGTGGCCCTGGTGCTGGCCGCGGTGTTCGTGCCCATGGCGTTTTTCAGCGGCTCGACCGGGGTGATCTACCGCCAGTTCTCCATCACCATCGTCTCGGCGATGACGCTCTCGGTGCTGGTGGCGATGGTGCTGACGCCCGCCCTGTGCGCCACGCTCCTCAAGCCGGTGCCCAAGGGCCACGCCATGGCGACGACCGGCTTCTTCGGCGCGTTCAACCGCGCCTTCGATCGCGGCAACCGCGGCTACCAGGGCATCGTGCGGCACATGCTGGGCAAGGGCTGGCGCTACATGGCGCTGTATGCGGTGCTGCTGGCGGCGGTGGTGTTCGGCTTCATGAAGCTGCCCGTGGGCTTTCTGCCCGACGAGGACCAGGGCACGATGTTCGTGCTGGTGCAACTGCCACCCGGTGCCGCCAACGCGCGCACCGAAGAGGTCATCCACCAGGTGGAGAAGCACTTCCTGGAGGACCAGAAGGATGCGGTGGCGGGCGTGTTCTCGGTGTCCGGCTTCAGCTTCGCCGGCAGCGGCCAGAACACGGGGTTCGCCTTCGTCAAGCTCAAGCCCTGGGACGAGCGCAAGGGCGAGGCGCTGAGCGTGTCGGGCGTTTCGCAAAAGGCCGGCGCGTTCTTCGCGACGATCCGCGATGCGCAGGTGTTCGCCTTCGCGCCGCCTGCCGTGTCCGAACTGGGCAACGCCACCGGGTTCGACCTGATGCTGCAGGACCGTGCCAACCTGGGCCATGCCGCGCTGATGCAGGCGCGCAACCAGCTGCTGGGCGAGCTGTCCAGGGACCCACGCCTGGTGGCGGTGCGCCCCAACGGACTGGAGGACACGCCGGAGTTCCGCCTGGAGATCGATCCGCACAAGGCGGGGGCGCTGGGGCTGTCGATGGCCGACATCAACAACACGTTCTCGGCCGCCTGGGGCAGCAGCTATGTCAACGATTTCATCGACAAGGGGCGCGTGAAGAAGGTGATGCTGCAGGCCGACGCACCGTTTCGCATGCTGCCCGAGGACATCGATCGCTGGTACGTGCGCAACAGCGCCGGCACGATGGTGCCCTTCACCTCGTTCGCCAAGGCCAGCTGGACATCGGGTTCGCCGCGGCTGGAGCGCTACAACGGCGTGCCCTCCATGGAAATCCTGGGCATGGCGATGCCGGGCGCGGCATCGAGCGGCGAGGCGCTGGCGATCGTCGAGGCGGCGGTGGCCAAGCTGCCGCCCGGCATCGGCTTCGAGTGGACCGGGCTGTCGCGCCAGGAGAAGGCCTCGACCGGCCAGACCGGCCTGCTCTATGCGCTGTCGATCCTGATCGTGTTCCTGTGCCTGGCGGCGCTCTATGAAAGCTGGGCGATCCCGTTCTCGGTGATCCTCGTGGTGCCGCTGGGCGTGTTCGGCGCGCTGCTCGGGGCCATGCTGACCTGGAAGATGAACGACGTGTACTTCCAGGTGGGCCTGCTCACCACCATCGGGCTGGCGTCCAAGAACGCCATCCTGATCGTGGAGTTCGCCAAGGAGCTGTACGAGGGCGGCAAAGGCCTGGTCGAGTCGGCCATGGAGGCGGTGCGCATGCGCCTTCGCCCCATCCTGATGACATCGCTGGCGTTCATCCTGGGGGTGCTGCCGCTGGTGCTGGGCAGTGGCGCCGGGGCGGGCGCGCAGCATGCGCTGGGCACGGCCGTGATCGGCGGCATGCTGTCCGGAACCGTCCTCGCGATCTTCTTCGTGCCGCTGTTCTTCGTGTTGATCGTGGGCCTGTTCCGGCGCGAGCCGGCCGCCCCGAACGCCCAGGCCGCGCACGGCGCGCTGCCACACCCTGCTTCGGAAGGTGCCTGACATGTCCCGCTTCCTCCTCGCTCCCCTGGCCCTGGCCGCGGCATCCCTGGCTGGCTGCAGCCTGATGCCGGCCTACGTACAGCCCGCCGCGCCCGTGGCCGCCACCTTCGCCGGCGATGCCGGCACACCCGCCGCGGTGCCGGTGGCCGACATCGGCTGGCGCGACGTGTTCACCGACCCCTCGCTGCAGCGCGTGATCGAGATGGCCATCGCCAACAACCGCGACCTGCGCGTGGCGGCGCTCAACATCGAGCGGGCGCGTGCGCAGTACCGCGTGCAGGACGCAGCGCTGTTCCCGACCGTCAACGCCAGCGGCGGCGGCAGCGGCAGCCGCACGCCGGCAGACCTGTCCGGCGCGGGCCGGCCCGTGGTGGCCCACAGCTACAGCGCCACCGTGGGCTTCAGCGCCTACGAGCTGGACCTGTTCGGCCGCGTGCGCAGCCTGAATGCGCAGGCGCTGGAGCAGTTCTTCGCCACGGCGGAGGCCCGCCGCAGCACGCACATCAGCCTGGTGTCCGAGGTGGCGTCGGCCTACCTCACGCTGGCGGCCGACCAGGACCGGCTGCGCCTGGCGCAGGACACGCTCGCCAACCAGAGCAATGCCTTCGCCCTCAACCAGCGCAGCTTCGACCTGGGCGTGGCCTCGGCCCTCACGCTGCGGCAGGCGCAGACCAGCGTGGATTCGGCCCGGGTGGATGTGGAGCGCTACACCGCCCAGGTGGCCCAGGACCGCAATGCCCTGGTGCTGCTGGTGGGCGCCGACGTGCCGCCCGAGTGGCTGCCGCAGGCCCTGCCCAGCGATGCCAGCGCGGCATCGAACCCGCTGGCCCAGGTTCCGCCGGGGCTGCCGTCGGACCTGTTGCAGCGCCGCCCGGACATCCTGCAGGCCGAGCGCACCTTGCGGGCCGCCAACGCCAGCATCGGTGCAGCCCGCGCCGCCTTCTACCCGCGCATCAGCCTGACGGCGTCGGCCGGTAGCTCCAGCGCGGACCTGTCGGGCTTGTTCAAGGGCGGCTCGGGCAGCTGGACCTTCGCGCCGCAGGTCTCGCTGCCGATCTTCGACGGCGGCGCCAACCAGGCCAATCTGGACATCGCCCGGACCGACCGCGACATCGACGTGGCCCAGTACGAGAAGGCGATCCAGACCGCGTTCCGAGAGGTGTCCGATGCGCTGGCCCAGCGCAGCACGCTGGGCCGCCAGCTGGAGGCACAGCAGTCGCTGGTGGACGCCACGGCCGACAGCTACCGCCTGTCGGATGCGCGTTTCAAGCGCGGGGTGGACAGCTACCTGACCGTGCTGGACTCGCAGCGCTCGCTCTACACCGCGCAGCAGAACCTGATCGGCACGCGGCTGTCGCGCTACACCAACCTCGTCACGCTCTACAAGACGCTCGGCGGCGGGTGGGTGGAATCGACCGGAACACCGGTGGCCGCCGTCGGCACCGCGAAACCCTGATGCCCGCCGGGCACCTGACGGGGCCTGAGCGCCTGCCACCGTGGCCAAGCACACCAAGACCGAAGCGGAGCTGACGCGGGCGCGCATCGTCAGCGCGGCGTTGCAGGCCTTCGCCCGGCATGGGGTGCAAGGCGCCGGGCTGGGCGAGGTGGCGCGGCAGGCGGGGGTGTCCCGCGGCGCGATCTACTGGCACTTCGCGGACAAGACCGCGCTGCTGCAGGAGCTGCTCGGCCGCCTTCGGTGGCCGCTGGACATCGGTGCCCGCCTCGATGCCTACCAGAGCGCGGCGCAGCCCCTGTCGCTCCTGCACCGCTGCCTGGCCCGCCAGATCGGCGAGTGCCGTGAAGACCCGGTGCAATGGCCGCTGGTGCAATGGGTGCTGCGCGAAGCCGTTGAGGCAGAGGGGTGGGAGGGCCTGCGACCGCGCGCGGCGGTGGCCCAGGCGGCGGCCGTTCGCCACCTGGAGTCCGCGCTGGCCGTGGCGGCGCGCCGGGGCCACTTGCGCGAGGGCCTGGAGCCGGCCCTGGCGGCGCGCTGTCTGCATGCGGTCGGGCGCAGCGTGTTGGCCGAGCCGGTGGAGGAGACCGATCCGGCCGGATACCGGCGGCATGTGGACGCCTGCCTTGGGTTTCTGATGGACGGCATGGCGCCGGGCAGGCCGCGCGCTGCCCTTGCCCCCAGCCTCTGACGCGGGCTCAGGCAAACGCATCGATGCGCGCTACGTGCGCCTCGATCACCTGCGCCATCCAGTCCATCACCACGCGCACGCGGCGGGGCAGGTGGCGGCGGTGGGCGTAGAGCAGGGTCAAGGCCATCGGCGGGGCCGGGTGGTCGGGCAGCACCTGCACCAGCGTGCCGCGCTCCAGGTGCGCATGCACCCCGATCAGCGGCGCCTGCACGATGCCCAGCCCCGCCAGGCAGGCGGCCTGGTACGCCTCGGCCCCGTTGACGGTGATGGGGCCGGCCATCGGCTGGCGCACGGTTTCGCCCTCGCGCAGGTACTCGAACCCGCCGGACCTCGCACCCAGCGTGGTCACGTAGTGGATCAGGTGGTGATGCGCCAGGTCCTGCACGGACTGCGGCTGCCCGGCCCGCGCCACATAGCCCGGGCTGGCGCAATTGACCATGCGCAACTGCCCGAGCGGCCGCGCCACCAGGCCCGGCTCCGACACCGTGCCCACGCGCACCACGCAATCGAAGCCCTCGCGCACCAGGTCCACGCGGCGTTCGGTGCTGCTGATCTCGATCTCCAGGCGCGGGTGGCGCTGCAGCAGCTCGGGCAGCTGCGGCAGGACCACGCGGCGCGCGATGCCGGTGGACATGTCGATGCGCACCCGCCCCCGCAGCGCTTCGCCCCCGGGCTGCTGGAACATGGACTGCAGCTCGTCCACATCGGCCAGCAGGTCCTTGCAGCGCTCGTAGTAGGCCTGGCCGTCCTGCGTGAGCTGCACCCGCCGCGTGGTCCGGTGCAGCAACCGGGTGCCGAGCTGGCTTTCGAGCTGCTGAACCGCCACCGATGCGGCGGCTTTCGGAATGCCGAGCGCATCGGCGGCCTGGGTGAAGCTGGACAGCTCCGAAACGCGGACGAACACCAGCATGCGGTCGAGAGGGTTCATTGTCTTTCTGGGGTGAACAAACTGATCAATTTTTGCCGATTTATGGGAGGGTGTCTGCTCAATAGACTGCCAAGCATTCCGTTGCTATCCCACTGAAAGGCCTGCCATGACCGCTTCTCTCCCCTCCCCATCCTCCAACGCGTCCTCGCCGGAAGCCGGCGCGCCCATCGCCTTGGTCACCGGCGGCAGCCGCGGCCTGGGCCGCAATGCCGCGCTGCACATCGCCCGGCAGGGCATCGACGTGATCCTGACCTACCGCAGCCAGGCGGCCGAAGCCGAGGCCACCGTGGCCGAGATCGAACGCCTGGGCCGGCGCGCCGTGGCCCTGCCGCTCGACGTCTCGCAGAGCACCGGCTTCGCCGCGTTCGCCGCCCAGGTGCGCGAGGTGCTGTCGGGCCGCTGGCAACGCGAGCGCTTCGACTTCCTGGTGAACAACGCGGGCATCGGCATCCATGCCGGCTTCATGGAGACGACCGAGGCGCAGTTCGACCAGCTCGTCGACATCCATTTCAAGGGCGTGTTCTTCCTCACGCAAAAGCTGTTGCCGCTCATGAACGACGGGGGGCGCATCGTCAATGTGTCCACCGGCCTGGCCCGCTTCGCGCTGCCGGGGTTCGCCGCCTATGCGGCCATGAAGGGCGCCGTGGAAGTGCTGACCCGCTATCTGGCCAAGGAGCTGGGCCCGCGCGGCATCGCCGTGAACGTGGTCGCCCCGGGTGCCATCGAGACGGACTTCGGTGGCGGAGCGGTGCGCGACAACGCGCAGATGAACGCCTTCATCGCGTCCCAGACCGCGCTGGGCCGAGTCGGCCAGCCGGACGACATCGGCGGCGTGATCGCCTCGCTGCTGCTGCCCGGCAGCCGCTGGGTCAACGCGCAGCGCATCGAGGCGTCCGGCGGCATGTTCCTGTAAGCCTCAGTTCAAGCCGCGCCGCGGTGCAGCACCCGCCGGTACTGCACGGCCTCGGCCACGTGCGCCGGGGCGATGGCCGCGCTGCCCGCCAGGTCCGCGATCGTGCGGGCCACCTTCAGCGCGCGGTGCGTGCTGCGGGCCGACCAGGCCAGCCGGGTCGCGGCGGCCTGCAGAAAGCGCGCGGCCGCATCGTCCAGCGCCAGGTGGGTGTCGATCTGCTGGCCCTGCAGGGCCTGGTTGGGCAGGCCCTGGCGGTCGATGGCCCGTTGCCGGGCCTGCACCAC
>NZ_BAAJYT010000108.1:0-12071 GCF_057541515.1 Acidovorax sp. KNOB132 | reverse complement strand
TTTTTCTGCCAGTGGCGGCGCATGAACTGCGCCGGCGTGAGCCCGCCCAGCAGCGCCAGAGGTTGTTGAACATCCATGGGGAATTGATGCCGCGTGCGCGGACGAGGGTCGAACTGCGACAATTCTCCTATGGAAATCAACCAACAATGTGTGGTCGCTTTGACCTGGATCCTGAAAGACACCCTGGGCGAGGAACTGGACGTGCTCGATGAGCCGGTGGAGTTTCTCGTCGGCGGCGACGATCTGCTCGCGCGCATCGAAGAGGCCCTGCAGGGCCATGCCGCGGGCACGTCGCTGTCGCTGCACCTGGAGCCGGAGGAAGCCTTCGGCGACTACCAGGACCAGCTGCTGTTCCTCGAACCGCGCAACCTCTTTCCCGCCGATCTGGAAGAAGGCATGACGGTCGAAGGCAGCGCGCTGCCGCAGGGCACCAACCCGGCGGCCCCGCGCGACGTGCTGTACACCGTGGCCCAGATCTATCCGGAGCACATCGTGCTCGACGGCAACCACCCGTTGGCAGGCATCGCGCTGCGCCTGCACCTCACGGTGCAAAGCGTGCGCGAGGCCACCGAGGAAGAGATCGGCCGCGGCTCGGCCGGCACCGGCTTCTTCCGCATCCAGCCGCCCGCGGCGGACGCACCCACCCTTCACTGACCGATTCATCGACCCATGCAAAACGCCCCGAGGGGCCCGTTTTGCATGGGTTGCCTGCCACGCGTGCGCGGCAGGCGACGAGAGCATGGGAGGTCAGATGCGCGAGATCTGGCCGCCATACAGGCGCACGCGGTCGCCGGTACGCAGGTCGCCTGGCGTGGTCACGTCATAGACGCGCTGGCCGCCCTGATCCAGCTGGATCGTCAGGCGGTAGCCCTCGGCCTGGCCGTCGTTGTTGTTGCCGGTGCGGCCTTCGATCTGGTTACCCACCACACCGCCGCCCACCGCACCCAGCACGGTGGCTGCGGCGCGGCCGCTGCCCTTGCCCACCTGGTTGCCCAGCACGCCGCCGGCCACCGCGCCCAGCACGGCACCCGCGCCGCTGGTGCCGCGGTTGCGCGCATGCAGGGTTTCGATGTTGGAGACCACGCCGAACTCGGTGCCGTTCTGGTTCTGCGCAGCGGGGTAGGAGGAATAGCCCGGCTGGGGCTGGGCGGGGTAGTTGTTGGAATAGCGCGGTTGCTGGGCGCAGGCCGAGAGCAGGGTCACCAGGGCGACGGAACCTGCCAGGGTGGCGGAGCGGATGAAACGGGACATGAGAGTTCTCCTTCAGAGCGATGCGCAGGCCTTCAAAGCCTTTGACGTGAAGCGGATTGCACCATGCAGCCCACCCCGGAACCCGACGGGCAATCGCGGCCCGTCAGGCAAGACAGATACCGGCAGCCATGTCGGCGCCGGCCTACAAAAGATCGGAAACAGATGGCGCGGCAGGCCGTTCAGGCCTGGCCCGTCGAGCCGTAGCCGCCTTCGCCGCGCTGCGTGGCGGGAAAATCGCTGACCACGTTGAACTGCGCCTGCACCACCGGCACGATGACCAGTTGGGCCAGCCGCTCCATGGGCTCGAGGGTGAACGCCGTGTTGCTGCGGTTCCAGGCGCTGACCATGAGCTGGCCCTGGTAGTCGCTGTCGATCAGCCCCACGAGATTGCCCAGCACGATGCCATGCTTGTGCCCCAGGCCCGAGCGCGGCAGGATCAGCGCGGCATACCCGGGGTCTTTCAGATAGATGGCGATCCCGGTGGGTACCAGTTGCCAGGCGTTGGGCTGCAGCGTGAGCGGCTCGTCCAGGCAGGCACGCAGGTCGAGGCCTGCGCTGCCCGATGTGGCGTAGGAAGGCAGCTGCGCTGCCATGCGGGGGTCGAGAATCTTGACGTCGATCTTCACAGGTTCAATTCACTTCTTGGGAAAACGGGAATTCGGGGGCTGGCGCGCCGCCTGGCGCAGCGCCTCCAGCACGGTTTGCAGCGCTGCGGCGCGGTCGGTACCGGGCGATGATGGCGGGCCGCCGGACAGCAGGCGCCCGGCCGCGCCCAGGCCCCACCACAGCAGGCCGAGCGATACGACGCCGAACAGCGAACCCCAGGCGAAAGCCAGCCACGCCACCGCCTTCGCCAGCACCAGCAGGAGCAGCACCGCCCGTGCCAGGCGCAACAGCCGGAGCCCTTGGGCGCCCGGCATCGTCAGAGAGGCCTGACGCGTCACCGCATCGCGGACGGGCGCCTTCAAGGCTGCGCCTTTCGCAGCCGTACCAACGACAGTCGGGCGGGCGCCGTAGTGGCCAGGCTCCTCACCGGGCGCCAACGAATGGGCCGGATGCTGCATCCGGCTGAGCCGCTCCACGTAGCTTGCGAAATCGCCGTCGGGCGGCGTGTCCCATTCGGGGCGCAAGGGATGCTGCACGGGTTGGATCGGTTTCGGACGGGATGTCAGGCGGCGCCCGCAATGCGCCGGGCGATCTCGGCCACCAACTGGCGGGCCAGCTCGCGCTTGGAAGCGCGCGGCAGTTCGCGGTGCCCCTGGGCATCGATCAGCAGCAGCGCGTTGTCGTCCTGCCCGAAGGTGGCTGGGCCGATGTTGCCCACCAGCAGCGGCACGCCCTTGCGCTCGCGCTTGGCGCTGGCGTGGCGCAGCAGGTCTTCGCTCTCGGCCGCAAAGCCGACGCAGAACAATTGCCCCGAGAGCGCGCGCTCGGATTTCGCGACCTGGGCCAGGATGTCCGTGTTCTCCACGAACGCCAGCGCAGGCACCTCGCCGGAGCCGTCCTTCTTGATCTTGTGGCGGGCTGCCTGCGCAGGGCGCCAGTCGGCCACGGCAGCGGTTGCTACAAAAACAGTAGCATCCGAGGCATATTCCACTACGGCATCGAGCATGTTTTGTGCCGATTGCACGTCCACGCGGCGCACGCCGCGCGGTGTGGGCAGGTGTACCGGCCCCGCCACCAGCGTGACTTGCGCGCCGGCCTCGCGCGCGGCGCGGGCGATGGAAAAGCCCATCTTGCCGCTGGAGCGGTTGGTGATGCCGCGCACCGGGTCGATGGCCTCGAACGTAGGGCCCGCCGTCACCAGCACGTGCTGGCCGGCCAGCACCTTGGGCGCGAAGAACGCCGTCAGTTCCTCCAGCAGTTCGGCCGGCTCCAGCATGCGGCCGTCACCGGTCTCGCCGCAGGCCTGGTCGCCGTTGCCCACGGCCAGCACCACGGCGCCGTCGCGCGCGACCTGCGCCAGGTTGCGCTGCGTGGCCGGGTGCGCCCACATCTCGCGGTTCATGGCGGGGGCGAGCAGCAGCGGCACGCGGTCGATGGGCCGGGCCAGGCAGGTCAGGCTCAGCAGTTCGTCGGAGCGCCCCTGCGCCAGGCGCGCGATGAAGTCCGCGCTGCACGGCGCGATGACGATCGCGTCGGCCTCGCGGCCCAGGTTGATGTGCGGCATGTTGTTGGGCTCGCGCGCGTCCCACTGCGAGTGGTACACCGTGCGCCCCGTCAGCGCCTGCATCGTGACGGGGGTCATGAACTGCGCGGCCGCCTCGGTCATCACGACCTGCACGGTGGCCCCGGCCTTGATGAGCAGGCGGGCGAATTCGGCCGATTTGTAGCAGGCGATGCCGCCGGAGAGTCCCAGGAGAATGTGTTTGCCGGCGAGCTCGTTCATGGCGCGCAATTTAGCAGACGGAGCCTGCGGGCTTGCAAAGCGCTGGCCGGGGCCTTGATGGCCGCCCTCTATAATCCCGATTTCCCACCACCAAAAAAGACATGACCAAATTTGTCTTCGTCACCGGCGGTGTGGTGTCTTCCCTGGGCAAGGGAATCGCCTCAGCCTCCCTTGCCGCGATCCTCGAATCGCGGGGCCTCAAAGTCACCCTCATCAAGCTCGACCCGTACATCAACGTGGACCCGGGCACCATGTCCCCGTTCCAGCACGGCGAGGTCTTCGTCACCGACGACGGCGCCGAAACCGACCTCGATCTCGGCCACTATGAGCGTTTCATCGAAACGCGCATGAAAAAGACCAACAACTTCACCACGGGCCGCATCTACCAGAGCGTGCTGGAGAAGGAACGGCGCGGCGACTACCTCGGCAAGACCGTGCAGGTCATTCCGCACGTCACCAACGAAATCCAGGAATACATCAAGCGCGGCGCCGGCGTGGGCACGGGCGACGCGGTGGACGTGGCCATCGTCGAGATCGGCGGCACGGTGGGCGACATCGAGTCCCTGCCCTTCCTGGAAGCGGTGCGCCAGCTGAGCCTCAAGCTCGGCCCCAACAACGCCGCCTTCGTGCACCTGACCTACCTGCCGTGGATCGCCGCCGCGGGCGAGCTCAAGACCAAGCCGACCCAGCACACCGTGCAGGAGCTGCGCAAGATCGGCATCCAGCCCGATGCGTTGCTGTGCCGCGCCGACCGCCGCATTCCCGAGGAAGAGCGCGGCAAGATTTCGCTGTTCACCAACGTGCCCGAGTGGGGCGTGATCAGCATGTGGGACGTGGACACCATCTACAAGGTGCCGCGCATGCTGCACGAACAGGGCCTGGACGGCCTGATCTGCGACAAGCTTCGCCTGAACACGCCGCCCACGACCCTCAAGCGCTGGGACCAGCTCGTCTACGAGACCGAGCATCCACAGGGCGAGGTCACCATCGCCATGGTGGGCAAGTACGTGGACCTGTCCGACAGCTACAAGTCGGTGAACGAGGCGCTGCGCCACGCCGGCATGAAGAACCATGTGCGCGTGAAGATCGAGCACATCGATTCCGAGACCATCGGCGCGGCCGACGCGGCCGAAAAACTCGCCAAGTACGATGCCATCCTGGTGCCCGGCGGCTTCGGCGCGCGGGGCGTGGAAGGCAAGATCAGCACGGCCCGCTATGCCCGCGAGCACCAGGTGCCCTATCTGGGCATCTGCCTGGGAATGCAGGTCGCCACCATCGAATACGCGCGCCACGTGGCCGGTCTCAAGGACGCCAACAGCACCGAGTTCGAGCCTGCCACGCCCCACCCCGTGATCGCCCTGATCACCGAGTGGAAGGACGCCGACGGCACGATCAAGACGCGCAACGAGAACTCCGACCTGGGCGGCACCATGCGCCTGGGCGCGCAGAGCTCGGACGTGGCGTCCGGCACGCTGGCGCACGAGATCTACGGCAACATCGTCACCGAGCGCCACCGCCACCGCTACGAAGCCAACGTGAACTACCTCGACCAGCTGCGCAAGGCGGGCCTGGTGATCTCGGCGCTCACACAGCGCGAGCAGCTCACCGAGATCGTCGAGCTGCCCAAGAGCGTGCATCCCTGGTACATCGGCGTGCAGTTCCACCCCGAATTCAAATCGACGCCGTGGAACGGCCACCCGCTCTTCAACGCCTTCATCAAGGCGGCCGTGGAGCGCCAAAAGAGCCAGCAGCCAGCCCTCGCGGCGGCCTGAAAGCCTTCTTCCGAAGCAACGACGAGAAAAGAAAGAACCCCTGCCATGAAACTCTGCGGCTTCGACGTCGGCCTGGAACACCGCTTCTTCCTCATCGCGGGCCCCTGCGTGATCGAGTCCGAGCAACTGCAGATGGACGTGGCCGGCCAGCTCAAGGAGACGGCGGCGGCGCTGGGCATTCCGTTCATCTTCAAGAGCAGCTTCGACAAGGCCAACCGGTCTTCGGGCACCAGCTTTCGCGGCCCCGGCCGCGAGAAGGGCCTGGAGATCCTGGCCAAGATCCGGCGCGACCTGGACGTGCCCGTGCTGACCGACGTGCACACCGAGGACGACATCACCGAGGCCGCCAAGGTGGTCGATGTGCTGCAGACGCCCGCCTTCCTGTGCCGCCAGACCGACTTCATCCGCGCGGTGGCGCAGTCGGGCAAGCCGGTGAACATCAAGAAGGGCCAGTTCCTCGCACCGCACGACATGAAGAACGTGATCGACAAGGCCCGCGCCGCCGCGCTGGAAGCCGGCCTGCCCGAGGACAGCTTCATGGCCTGCGAGCGGGGTGCGAGCTTCGGCTACAACAACCTCGTGTCCGACATGCGCGGCCTGGCCATCATGCGCGAGACCGGGGCGCCGGTCGTGTTCGACGCCACCCACTCGGTGCAGCTGCCGGGCGGCCAGGGCACCAGCAGCGGCGGCCAGCGTGAGATGGTCCCGGTGCTGGCCCGCGCCGCCGTCGCCGTGGGCGTGGCGGGCCTCTTCATGGAAACGCACCCCGATCCGGCCAAGGCCCTGTCGGACGGCCCCAACGCCGTGCCGCTCAAGCACATGAAGGCGCTGCTGGAAACGCTGGTGGCGCTGGACACCATCACCAAGCGCAACGGATTCCTCGAAAACAACTTTGGAGCCTGAGCCATGAGCAGTGGTTACGTCATCGCATCCGTCACCGTCACCAACCCGACGCAGTACGAGGAGTACAAGAAGTGGAGCACCCACGCCATGCAGGTGCATGGCGCCGAGGTCTGCATCCGCGGCGGCAAAGTCGAGGTGCTCGAAGGCGACTGGAACCCCGGCCGCACCGTGCTGCTGAAGTTCCCGAGCTTCGAGGCGGCCCGCGCGTTCTACGACACGCCCGAGTACCAGAAGGCCAAGGCGGCCCGCGAAGGCGCGGCCGTCATGCGCATGGTGTGCGTGGAAGGCGTGTGAATTGAAGGTCGCGCTTCATCCACCCATGGTGGTCGCTATCGCGAAAGACAATTACCTGACGCCTCAGCACGCTTTTGCTGACAACACCTACATTCCGGCGATGAGCCCGCCACGGTATGGTCAGGACATCACCTCTGGCTGCCGCTTCCGCGCCCCCAGAGGCCAGAGCGTGGGAGACAGTCCCAGCGAACTGGCCCCCAAGATGCTGAAATTGCTCGGTATCTTTGCAGCCGGCGACAAGACGGGCATGGCCAGGCGTCTGTTTGATGATTTCCTGAACACCCGCAGGACCGCTGTGGAGTACTTCGATGACGAGCGACTCAATACGGCAGTGGGCAACCACCCCAATGTCAATTCGTTCTGCAATGCAGTCGTTTCCGCACCCAACTCACCCAACCGGACCACCGGCCAAGTACGCCTTCATCAATCGCTGAAGAACGCGCAGTGGGACATCAAAAGGCTCCATATGCCGACCAACCTGGGCGTTCCCGCCTTGAACTTGGGAAGCAAGGTCTTTTCGACTCGGGATTTCAATAACGGACTGGGATTGATGATCAACGGGGTGCAGTACGTTTATGTCATCGCGACCCACTACCATTACGACAGCAATGCCAAGAAATACTGGCTGACCCTGAATTTCGTTTTCTACGACATCTTCGGCCTGGACGACGATGATCTCAGGGAATATGGAGCGGCTTCAGATTCGATCATCGCTTCGCCGGCGTCGGTCGGCATTACGGCTTGGTGGCAGCTTCAGCATCAGTTCGGCTATTTCCCGTTGGTGACCCGCGCTGCCACCGTCAAAGAATATGAAATCGCTGCCGAATAATTTATTCAAAAACAATAAGGTATCGGCTTTTGCTTGTGCCTGCCTTATTCTCGGTCTTCTGCTGACTCCGGTGGCTTACATCGCCATTGGGAGTCTCAGCGGTTTTTCCGCAGCATTTTCATTGATTGCACTGCCACCACTGGCACTGAGCATCTCTTTTTTGCTTTTTCGCTTTTTTAAAAAAAATACTGCTACCGAATCAATCAATATCCGCCATGCGATCGAATTAACTTGCTGGCTGCTGGTATTTTTGTTTTTATTCTTTGTCTCCAACTTCACACTGCTGACCACTTCAGAGCGCGTTGGATTGTTTTCCACGCTTTTTCTGGTCTGCACCATTGTTTCAATTCCGTTGCTGGCCATTCGCCCTTCTGCATTGATTCAAAGAGTGAATGCTTGGCCCCAGGCTTTGGTTATCACTGTGGGTTTAGTACTGGGTCTGCCCGCAGTCATTCTGACGGCCGCCTACCTGCTAAGCTCCGTTGCATCGCTTTGAAGATAACGCCATCCATATGAGAAGCACGCCTCCAATGCTGTTGGGGCGGCGCTTTGAGCCAGAATTAATCATCAACCGGAGAATCCTGAATGAGTGCCATCGTTGATATCGTAGGTCGCGAAGTGCTGGACAGTCGCGGCAACCCCACCGTCGAATGCGACGTGCTGCTGGAATCGGGCGTGATGGGCCGCGCGGCCGTGCCCTCGGGCGCGTCCACCGGCAGCCGCGAGGCCATCGAGCTGCGCGACGGCGACAAGGGCCGCTACCTGGGCAAGGGCGTGCTCAAGGCCGTGGAGCACATCAACACCGAGATTTCCGAGGCCGTGCTGGGCCTGGACGCCTCCGAGCAGGCCTTCCTGGACAAGACCCTGATCGACCTGGACGGCACCGACAACAAGAGCCGCCTGGGCGCGAACGCCATGCTGGCGGTCTCCATGGCCGTGGCCCGCGCCGCTGCCGAAGAGTCCGGCCTGCCCCTGTACCGCTACCTGGGCGGCATGGGCGGCATCCAGTTGCCCGTGCCGATGATGAACGTCATCAACGGCGGCGCGCATGCCAACAACAGCCTGGATCTGCAGGAATTCATGATCGTCCCCGTGGGTGCGCCGAGCTTCCGCGAAGCCGTGCGCTGGGGCGCCGAGGTGTTCCATGCCCTCAAGAAGATCATCAACGACCGCGGCATGAGCACCGCCGTGGGCGACGAGGGCGGTTTCGCCCCCAGCGTCGAGAACCACGAAGCCGCGATCCAGCTCATTCTGCAGGCCATCGACGCCGCCGGCTACACCGCCGGCGAACAGATCGCCCTGGCCCTGGACTGCGCAGCCAGCGAGTTCTACAAGGACGGCCACTACGTGCTGGAAGGCGAAGGCGGCATCCGCCTGACGGCCCAGCAATGGACCGACATGCTCGCCGCGTGGGTGGACAAGTACCCCATCATCTCCATCGAAGACGGCATGGCCGAAGGCGACTGGGACGGCTGGAAGCACCTGACCGAACGCCTGGGCGAGAAGGTGCAGCTGGTGGGCGACGACCTGTTCGTCACCAACACCAAGATCCTGAAGGAAGGCATCGACAAGCGCATCGCCAACTCGATCCTCATCAAGATCAACCAGATCGGCACGCTGACCGAAACCTTCGCCGCCATCGAGATGGCCAAGCGCGCCGGCTACACGGCCGTGATCTCGCACCGTTCGGGCGAAACCGAGGACAGCACCATCGCCGACATCGCCGTGGGCACCAACGCGGGCCAGATCAAGACGGGCTCGCTGTCGCGCTCGGACCGCATCGCCAAGTACAACCAACTGCTGCGCATCGAGGAAGACCTGGGCGACATCGCCCACTACCCCGGCCGCGCTGCGTTCTACAACCTGCGCTGACCTGAACCCACCGCCGTGGCACGGTCCTCCCTCCTTCTGTGAGGGCTGTGCCACGGGCGGTGACCGATCCCTTTCCTGCCGCCTGATCTGACCGCCATGAGTCCCCGCATCGTTCCGCTGGTGCTGCTCCTCCTCCTCGTGGGGGTGCAGGCGCAGCTGTGGTCCGGCCGCGGCAGCGTCCACCACGTGCAGGAAATGAAGGAAAAGATCGCTGCGCAAAAGCAGGCCAATGCCGAGGCCCGCCAGGCCAACGAACGCCTCACCTCCGAAGTGCACGACCTGCGCGAAGGCCTGGACATGGTCGAGGAAAAGGCGCGCAACGAACTGGGCATGGTCAAGCCCAACGAGATCTACGTGCAGGTGACCCACCGCTGAGCGGACGGGGCCTCTGCAGCGTTCATTCCCACCGCCCCCCGAGTCCCTTGGCCGCCGATCCGGTCCGCATCGCCCTGCTGGGCGCCCCCGGCACCGGGCTGGAGGCTTTGGCGCGCGCGGTGGCACGGCACCTGCAGCCGGGGCATGTCTTGGTCGATGCCTGCCCGGCGCTGCATGCGGCCGTGTCGCGCTGCCTGCAGGCGCCGGTGGGCCCCTTGCAAGATGCGGCGCAGCAGGCGCTGGCAGCGCTGGCGGCGACCCATGCGGCAACGTGCCGAGCCACGCTGCTCGGCGGACTGGATGGCGCGACGCCTTCGAAAGCCTCGGGCCAGACACCGCAGCCCTGCGGGCAGGAGCGGTTCGATGCCTGCCTGCGCGGGGCGCTTTCCGAGGCCGGTGTGGCCTATCGCGTGCTGTACGGCAGCGAGAACGAGCGGCTGCGGGCGGTCCTGGATGCTATTAAAAAAATAGCACCCAAGGCATATGATCCGCCGGCACCCACAGTTTTTGATCAAGAAGCGCCGGCACGGCCTGCCCGCCTTCGTGCATGGTCGTGCGAGAAGTGCAGCGACCCCGAGTGCGAGCACAAGCTGTTCACGGCGCTGCGCGGCTGATGCGGGACCCGCGGGCCTTGCCGCCGGCGGCTACTGAACGCTGGATGGCCCCGGCAATTGCTTGCCGGGCTCGGTGAAGATCTGCGCCGCATCCACCGCGTCGTAGCGGTACTGCTGGCCGCAGAACTCGCAGGCCACCTCGATGTCGCCGCGCTCGGCGAGGATGCTCTCGGCCTCTTCCACCCCCAGGCTGCGCAGCATGTTGCTGACGCGCTCGCGGCTGCAGGTGCAGGCGAACCGCGGGCCGTCCACGCCCTGCTGGGGGACGAAGCGCAGCAGTTTCTCTTCCCAGAACAGGCGGCGCAGGATGGTGTCCACGTCCAGGCCCAGCAGTTCGTCGCGCGTCAGGCTGGCGGCCAGGGTGGCGATGCGGTTGTAGTCCTCGTTGTGGCCGATCTGGTCCTCGTTCTCGCGGTGGGTCAGTTCGCCGGCGAGGTTGCCCTCGCCCTTGATCGGCATGCGCTGGATGAGCAGGCCGGCGGCCACCTGGTCATCGGCGGCCAGCACCAGCGTGGTGTCCAGCTGTTCGGACTGCAGCATGTAGTGCTGCAGCACGTCGCTGAGCTTTTCGATCTTCTCGTGGTGGTCGCCATGCAGCGGCACCACGCCCTGGTAAGGCTGCCGGCCCGGCAGGCGGTCCTTCGGATCGAGCGTGATGGCGCAGCGCCCGCCGCCGCCCACGTTCACCATGTCGCTCAGGCGGGCACCGTCCGGCACTTCGCCGTTCACCGAGGCCGTGGCGCGCAGGCTGAGGTCCGACTGCACCTCGGCCACCGCCAGCTTGACGGGGCCGTCGCCGAAGACCTGCAGCACCAGCGCCCCGTTGAACTTGATGTTGGACTGCATCAGCACGCCGGCCGCGGCCATCTCGCCCAATAGCTCGCGCACGGGCGGCGGATAGGCGCCGGAGGTGGTGTTGCCGGCGCGCCGCGCGAGGATCTCGGTCCAGGCGTCGGTGAGGCGCACGATCATGCCGCGCACGGGCAGGCCATCGAAAAGAAACTTGTGGAGTTCAGACACCCTGGTTTTCCTGAAATGTTGGCGCCGCTCAAGCCAGCTTGCGCAACCCGGCGCGAAAGCGCTGGGCGTTGTCGATGTAGGTCTGCGCATTCCGGCGCAGGCCCTCGATCTGCTCGGGCGAGAGCTGGCGCACCGCCTTCGCGGGACTGCCGATGATCATGGAGCCATCGGGAAACTCCTTGCCCTCCGTCACCAGCGCGCCGGCGCCGACGAGGCAATGCCTGCCGATCTTCGCACCGTTAAGCACTACCGCGCCGATGCCGATGAGCGATTCGTCGCCCACCGTGCAGCCATGCAGCATGACCTTGTGGCCGATCGTAACGCGCTCGCCCAGCACCAGCGGCTGGCCGGGGTCGGAGTGCAACACGCTGCCGTCCTGCACATTGGTGCCGGCGCCGATGGTGATCGGCTCGTTGTCGCCGCGCAGCACGGCCCCGAACCAGATGCTGGACGACTCGCCCAGCACGACGTGGCCGATGACTTCGGCACTGTCCGCCACCCACGCCGACGGCGCGGTGCGGGGAGAAATGCCATCGAGTTCGTAAAGCGCCATCCAGGTCTCCTTTTTTGTCAGCGGGGCCGAATCCTAGAATTGTAGGGATGGACCTTCGCCAACGTGCCCTCGAGGCCCTGTGCCTGACAGACCCCCAGGCCAAAGCCGCCGCCACCCTGGACCTGCACGCGCGTGCGGCCGACCATGGCGTGGCCGCGACCAGCCCGCAGGGCCCCGCCGACCCCGCCACCCTGCCCGG
>NZ_BAAJYT010000107.1:0-12086 GCF_057541515.1 Acidovorax sp. KNOB132 | reverse complement strand
CGACGTGCTCTCGCGCTGGGGCGGGGAAGAGTTCCTGCTGCTCATGCCCGGCACCGGCCAAAGCGGTGCGATGCGCGTGCTGGAGCGGCTGCGCGGCCAGATGGAGCGCGGCGGCTTCGAGGCGCTGGCCCCGGGCCTGGCGGTGACGTTCTCCGCCGGCGTGGCCGAACGCGTGCCTGGCGAGCCCCACGCCGCCACCGTGGAGCGGGCCGACAAGGCGCTGTACCGCGCCAAGCACAACGGCCGCAACCGCTTCGAAGCCGGCTGACCGCCGCAGGCCGGCGGCACGCACGCCCCCGCGCAGTGCGCTGCCACGGCCCCCGTGCGCTGGCCGAGTTGGAGGCGTGGGCTTACAAGCGCGCACCCGGCGCCCACCCACAATCGCGCACATGAAAAAAACAGGCCGCACCCTGCTCACCGTAGCACTCACCTTCGTGGCCACCACCGCCATCGTGCTGTTCGCGCTGAACTTCACCGCCGGCGAGAAGAAAGTGCAGCACCAGATCCCGCGCCTGTACACCACCGCCCACCCGCAGTACGAACGCGCCATGGGCAGCCTGCTGGGCCCGGGCATCACGAGCGGCAACGAGGTGGTGGAGCTGCTCAACGGTGACCAGATCTTTCCGCCCATGCTGGCCGCCATCCGGGCCGCGCAGAAAAGCGTCACCTTCGAAACCTACATCTACTGGTCCGGCGACATCGGCAAGCAGTTCGCCGATGCCCTGAGCGAGCGCGCCCGTGCCGGCGTGAAGGTGCATGTGCTGCTGGACTGGGTGGGCAGCTCCAAGATGGACGAGAGCTACTTCACCGAGATGAAGGCGGCCGGCGTGGAGGTCGAGAAATTCCACAAACCCCACTGGTACAACCTGGCCCGCCTGAACAACCGCACCCACCGCAAGCTGCTCGTCACCGACGGACTGGTGGGCTTCACCGGCGGGGTGGGCATCGCACCCGCATGGACCGGCAACGCGCAGGATCCCGACCACTGGCGCGATTCGCACTACCAGGTCAAGGGCCCGGCGGTCGCGCAGATGCAGGCCACCTTCCTGGACAACTGGCTCAAGGTCACGGGCAAGGTGATGCATGGCGAGGCGTACTTTCCCGCCATCGCCCAGAGCGGCACGCAGAAGGCGCAGATGTTCTCCAGCTCCCCCTCCAGCGGCAGCGAGAGCATGCAGCTCATGTACCACCTGGCCATCACCTCGTCCGAGCGCAGCCTGGACCTGTCGGTGGCGTACTTCGTGCCCGACGACCTGACCCGGCAGCTGATGCTGGACGCCCTTGCGCGCGGCGTGCGCATCCGGCTCATCACGCCCGGCGAGCACACCGACACCGAAACCGTCAAGGCCGCCTCCCGCGCCACCTGGGGCGAGCTGCTGCAGGCCGGCGCCGAGATCTACGAGTACGAGCCCACCATGTACCACTGCAAGGTCATGATCGTGGACCAGCTCATGGTGTCGGTGGGCTCCACCAACTTCGACAACCGCTCGTTCCGGCTGAACGACGAGGCCAACCTGAACGTGTACGACGCACCATTCGCGCAACGCCAGACGGTCGTGTTCGAAGACGACCTGAAAAGGTCGCGGCGGGTGACCCATCAGGACTGGCTGGATCGGCCGATGAAGGAGAAGCTGGCCGAGCGGATGGCGAGTTTGCTGGAGACGCAGCTGTAGGCTGCATGACACCGCTGCAAAACAGTTTTCCTCGGGCGTTGCATCTTGGGCTTTGAGTACACTGCGTGACAATAAAGCAAGTTGCAAAAGAGAGGTTTCATGAATGACGTGTATGACAGAACAGCGCTCGAGGGATCGATTTCTCAGCTGGAATCCGTCACAGCCAACTTCGCCCAGCGTTTTATTCAAGACGGGAAAGTGCGGCAGAGTTACATCGAGAAAACCCGCCAATTGGCGCAGGAGTACCGGGCCCGGGTAGCATCAGGAGCACTTTCGCCCGACGATGCGGCCCGGCAGGTTCAATCCATTCGTAACGACATTCTTGAAGCCCAGCGACTGCGATCCACCGATATCGGCCGCGCCAAAGCGATCAATCTAAAGAAGGTGGGCCTGAGCTTGGCCGACCTGACCGAAAAGTACGCCAAAGACAAATTCGGAAAGCCGTTCACCTCACTGGCGTCCAATCAACAGAACCTCGTGTATCTGGAAATCATCGACAGCGCAGGGCGCCAGCGGCCTTCCGTCAATGCGGCGGCCATGCGTTACACCGCATTGGGCCGGGCATTGGTGTTCGTCTCGGTCGGTGCCGCCATCTACAACATCGCTTCGGCCGAAGACAAAGGCAAGGCCGTCGCACGTGAAGGCGTGGTCATCGGTGGCGGGTTTGCAGGCGGGGCCGCTGGCGGCGCGCTCGCTGGACTGGCATGTGGCCCGGGAGCGCCTGTTTGTGTCACGGTGGGCGTGTTCGTCGGCGGTGCCTTGGGTGCGCTGGGGGCCGATCTTTCGTTTGGATGGATTTTCTGATGGCGCTCCGACCGTCGCAGGCTTTTCATTTGGAACATCGCCCGGCTGAAAAAGAAGCGCCAGCCCTCGTGTTAATGCATGCGCCCAGCGCACGCACGGTCGAACTGCAAGGCGGGGTTCTGGAGGCGCAATTCGAAGGCGAACGCGGATATCTGGTTTTCACGACGGAAGGCAATCCGCAGGAAGAGGCGCTTTTCATCCATTGGCTGAATCCAGCCTTGCATATCGAGGATTCGCTGGAAATCTCTGCCGACTACACCCCGGGCATCTTTAAAAACCCGGAGGTCGCACCAGCAGCGCAGGCCATCATTTTTTTCTTTTTTTTGACGATGGAAAGCGCTGGTCGGTGACCGTTCTTCAAACGCCTCGGTGGCTGAGGCACAAATACCCCGTCAAGCGCAAAACGCCGTTCTGGAACCGGTCTTGGCTGATGGTGCGAAATGGGCTCGACGATTGATCATTGGTTAATTTGTCCTCCTGTTGAATAGGGCAGTGCAGGCCGTCGAGGCGAGTTCACTGAGCCGGCGGCACTGCCTGGATGAACGCCTCCACATCGTCCACCACCGGCGCGACCCAGCGCAGCGGCCACGCGAATGCGCCGACGAGTGTGGTGTGGCTGGCGCGGGGATACGACTTCAGCGTGACCGGCACGCCAGCGGCCTGCAGCTTCTGCGCCATCTGTTGGGTGCTGCGCTCCGGGCTCACGAGCCGGTCGTTAACCGGGGCCGCCAGGAAGGTGCGCGGCGCACCAGGGTGTGCGAACTCGATGGGCTGGGCCTTGGGCGGGTAGTTCGGGTGGAAAAACACCGGCTGCGCTTGCGGGTTGTCGGTGGGAAAGAAGTCGTACGGCCCCGCCAGGCCGATCCAGCCGGCAAGCTCGTTCGGCGTGTGGCCCGTGGGCTGCAGCCAGCGCGGGTCCAGCGCCAGCATCGCCGCGTTGTAGCCGCCCGCACTGTGGCCCATGGCGAACACCCGTTTCGGGTCGCCACCCCACTGCGCCGCATGGTCCAGGCCATAGGTCACGGCCAGTGCGCTGTCCTGCAGGAATTCGGGGTAGCGCACCTCGGGGTAGAGGCGGTAGTCGGCCACCATCGTCAGAACGCCCCGTGCCGCGAGCGCTTCGCCCAGGAACAGGTAGTCGCCGCGCTCGCCGCTGTTCCAGGAGCCGCCATAGAAGAACACCGCGACCGGCCAGCCGGCCGCTGGCGCCGTCGTTTTCGGCCGGTAGATGTCCAGTTGCTGGCGCGGCAGCGTGCCGTAGGCCACGCCGGCCTGGACGGTATGGCTGTCCTTGGCCGTGAGCGCATTGAGCGTGCCGACCGCGGAGCAGCCGGTCAGCCACGCGGCCAAGGCCAGGATGCCGGTGACTTGCCATGCCGCGCGGGCCCATGAACGGTGAGGGTGTTTCAATCGCGCCTCCAAGTGGGTGGTCCGGCGATCGGGCCGGGACACAGGCGACAGGCCGGTGCCGGGCGGATTATGGTTGGCGCGCCAGCGCCGTGGCCGTCAGAGATGACGCCGCCATGGCGCGGGTGTCACTGCCGAAATCGCGATGCTTCCGAACCGGCCTTGCCCGCGGATGTCAGGCGGCGGCCGGGAGCGCTGGTACCCGCTGCGCACGGTAGCTGGCCGTGCCGGACGCCCAGGCCACCAGACGGTCGATGTTGGGGTGCTTGCCGGGGTGGGCGTGTGCATCGGCCGTGTGCTCTGCGTACCACTCCAGGCCCAGGCTGGCCGCTGCGGGCGTGATGGTGCCGCCGTACAAGGTGGACAACGCGTTGTAGACCGCCAGGGAGCCTGCTTGTCCGGGCTTGTTTTCCAGCGTGGCGATGACCTTTCCGTCCGGGTCCAGCAGGTGCAGGGCGGAGAGGTCGGCAACGGATGGGAGTTGTTGAAGGCGCGAGGAAAAGTTCATTCTCGAAATCGGGAGTGGTATGCGTCCCTGGCGCTGAATGGCCAGGGACTTCCATCGTTGGATAACGGGACCGGCCCACGACGGCGATGGCCGCCGTTGTCCGGGCTGGCTGGTGCGTTGGCTTACTTGCCCCAGGAGTCCTTCAGGCCCACGGCCAGATTGAACACCGGCTTGCCTGCCGCGTGGTCCTTGCTGTCCGCCACGAAGTACCCGTGCCGCTCGAACTGGAACTGGTCGCCCGGTCGGGCGTTGGCCAGCGAGGGCTCCACGATGGCCGTCACAACCTTCAGGCTGTCCGGGTTCAGCAGCGTGAGGAAGTCTTTCCCGCCGGCATCGGGCTGCGCATCGGTGAAGAGCCGGTCGTACATGCGCACCTCCGCCTTCACGCCATCGGCCACGCCCACCCAGGTGATGGCGGCCTTCACCTTCACGGTGTCGGCGCCGGGGGTGCCGCTCTTGGTGTCGGGCACCACGGTGGCCAGCACTTCGGTGATCCGGCCATCGGCGTCCTTGTTGCAGCCCGTGCATTCGATCACGTAGCCGCCCTTGAGGCGCACCTTGTTGCCGGGGAACAGGCGCTTGTATCCCTTGGGGGGCACTTCCTCGAAGTCTTCGCGCTCGATCCACACCGCCTTGCCGATCGTGAAATGGCGCAGGGGCGATTCGGTGCCCTCGGGCGGGTGGGGCAGGGCGGGCAGGCTGCAGGGCTCCAGGTGGCCGGCGCCCATCACCTCGTCCCAGTTGGTTAGCACCAGCTTGACGGGGTTGAGCACCGCCATGCCGCGGTGGGCCTTGGCTTCCAGGTCTTCGCGCAGGCAGCCTTCCAGCGTGCTGTAGTCGATCCAGCTGTAGTCCTTGGTCACGCCGATGCGTTCGCAGAACAGGCGGATCGATTCGGGCGTGTAGCCACGGCGGCGCAGGCCGACGATGGTGGGCATGCGGGGATCGTCCCAGCCGGTCACGATGCCGTTGTCCACCAGGTGCTTGAGCTTGCGCTTGCTGGTGACCACGTAGGTGAGGTTCAGGCGCGCGAACTCGTACTGGCGCGGCTGCGGCGCGGCGATGAGGCCGCCTTCCACCAGGCGGTCCATGAGCCAGTCGTAGAAGGGGCGCTGGTCTTCGAATTCCAGCGTGCAGATGCTGTGGGTGATGTGCTCCAGCGCGTCCTCGATGGGGTGGGCGAAGGTGTACATCGGGTAGATGCACCACTGGTTGCCGGTGTTGTGGTGCTCGGCGTGCTTGATGCGGTAGATGGCCGGGTCGCGCAGGTTGATGTTGGGCGAGGCCATGTCAATCTTCGCGCGCAGCACGGCGGCGCCGTCGGGCAGCTTGCCCTCGCGCATTTCGCGAAAGCGCGCGAGGTTCTCGGCCACGGTGCGGCTGCGAAAGGGGCTGTCCACGCCGGGCTTGCCGAAGTCGCCGCGGTTGGCGCGCATCTCGTCGGGGGTCTGCTCGTCCACGTAGGCCTTGCCGTTTTCGATCAGGTACTCGGCCGCGCGGTACATGAAGTCGAAATAGTTGCTGGCGTAGTACAGGTGGTCGGCGCCGTCGCCGCTGGCCTTCCAGTCGAAGCCGAGCCAATGCACGGCATCGATGATGGCGTCCACGTACTCCTGGTCTTCCTTCTCCGGGTTGGTGTCGTCGAAGCGCAGGTGGCACACGCCACCGTAGTCGGCAGCCAGTCCGAAATTCAGGCAGATGCTCTTGGCATGGCCGACGTGCAGGTAGCCGTTGGGTTCGGGGGGGAAGCGCGTGCGGATCTTCGCCGGGTCGGGCTGCCCGCCGGCATGGTGGGCCGCATCGCCGGGCGTGCCGCCCCAGCGTGCCTGGGCATGCGTGCCCTTGGCGAGATCGCTCTCGATGATCTGGCGAAGAAAATTGCTGGGCTTGGCCGCGGCGTTGGAGGAGGGGTCGAGGGGGGCTGGGGAACTCATGGCGGCATTCTAGGCGGCGGTGCCCGGGGCGTTACCGGGTGAAACACAGCGCGCTACGTCCAGAAACAACATTGCAGGCGGTTTGTGCCATCCTTTCGGACATGTGATGCGTTGAGCATCCACGGGCGTTCCGCGATGGCGGGGCTCCCATCCAAAGGAGATTTCCATGACGAACAGCCGCTCTCTCTCAGCCATGGCCGCCACCGCCGGCGTGGCGCTCGCCCTCCTGGCGGGCACCGGTGCCGCCCAGGCACGCGATATTTCCTGGTCTGTGGGCATCGGGGCGCCCGGGGTCGCGGTCGGTGTCGGAGGCGGTGGCTACCCCGTCGTGGTGGCACCGCCAGCCTATTACCCGCCGCCCCGTCCCGTCTACTACGGCCCGCCTCCGGTGGTCTACGCACCCCCCCCTGTCTACTACCCGCCGCCACGGCCGGTGTACTACGCGCCCCCGCCTCCGGTGGTGGTCGCCCCCTACGGGTACTACGGCGGCGGCCGCCACTGGCACGGACGGGACCGGGGCTACTACGGTCGCTGAAACCCATCGCTGTCCCCTGGCTGCTCATGCAGTCCCAACGGCCCCTCGGGGCCGTTTTCTTTGGGAGCGCCACGCATAATTCGCCCTGTTCGCGTTCGCCGACTGGCGGCGACGCCTTGCCTGGAGTGCTGGCCCTGTGAAAACCGTCTTTGTCCTCAACGGACCCAATCTGAACCTGCTCGGCACGCGCGAGCCCTCGGTGTACGGCGTGCACACGCTGGCCGATGTGGAGCGGTTGTGCGCACAGGCGTGCGAGCGCCATGGGTTTGCGCTGCATTTCCGCCAGAGCAACCACGAGGGCGACCTGGTGGACTGGATCCATGAGGCCGGCCGCCTCCACGGTGCTGGCGAACTGGCCGGCGTGGTGCTGAATGCCGCGGCCTACACCCACACCAGCGTGGCACTGCTGGATGCCGTCAAGGGCACGGGCGTGCCGCTGGTGGAGTTGCACATCAGCAACGTGCATGCCCGCGAAGCCTTCCGCCACCATTCCTATCTGTCCGGCGTGGCGCGCGCGGTGATGTGCGGGTTCGGCGTGCAGGGCTATCCGCTGGCCATCGACGGCCTGGCAGGATGGTGACGGTGCCCACCGCCCCAGTGGCCCACCCCGGATCTGCCGGGGCCGCGGCGCCCGATGGCACCCCTCCCGAAGTGCGGCGCCTGCAGGCGCTGGCCACGCGGCACACCACGCCTTGCGGCGACGGCGATCTGGTGTGGCACGCCTGGGGCCCGGCCGTGCCCGGGCAGCCGCCGCTGGTGCTGCTGCACGGCGGCAGCGGCAGCTGGACCCACTGGGTGCGCAACATCGAAGACCTGGTCGCGGCGGGCTACCAGGTCTGGGTGCCGGATCTGCCCGGTTTCGGGGAGTCCGCTCTGCCCCCGACGGGCGCCGATGCCGACGCGCTGGTCGAGCCGCTGTGCGAGGGCATGCGCGCGCTGTGGGGGCCGCAGCCGTGCGATCTGGTGGGGTTCTCGTTCGGCGGCATGGTGGCGGGCCTGCTGCTGGCTGACCACCCCGAGCTGGCCCGGCAACTGGTCATCGTGGGCGCGCCGGCCATGGGCGTGGTGCCGCACCGCCAGTTCGAACTGAAAGCCTGGCGGCACCTGCCCGCGGACCAGCAGCCGCAGGTGCACCGCCACAACCTGGCCGTGCTGATGCTGCAGGACCCGGCGCTCATCGAAGGCCTGGCGCTGGGTCTGCACGTGGCCAACGTGGTGCGCGACCGCATGCCGCGCCGCCGGCTGGCGCACACCGACATCCTGGCGCGCTCGCTGCCCCGGGTGACCTGCCCGGTGCACGCCATCTATGGCCGCAACGATGCCCTCTACAAGCGCTGGATCGTGGAGCTCGAGGCGGCGTTCCGGGCGGTGGTGCCGGACTTCCGCGGCCTGGACTTCATCCCCGAGGCCGGCCACTGGGTGCAGTTCGAACAGCCCCGGCCCTTCATGGCCACGTTGCTGGCCGCGCTGGCGGACGGGGCGCAGCCGGCTGCCGCATCCCTGGCGGCCGGCCGATGACCGCGCCGCCGGCGGCCTTCGTGCCCCAGGTGGACGAGCGCGAGGTGGAGATCACCGCCATGCGGGCGCAGGGCGCTGGCGGGCAGAACGTCAACAAGGTGTCCAGCGCAGTGCATCTGCGCTTCGACATCGCGGCGTCTTCGTTGCCCGACGGCGTGAAGGAGCGCCTGCTCGCCCTGCGCGACAGCCGGATCACGCAGGAGGGCGTGCTGGTCATCAAGGCGCAGCAGTACCGCAGCCAGGAAGCCAACCGCCTCGACGGACTCCAGCGCCTGCAGGCCCTGGTGGCCAGCGTGGCGCAGCCGCCGCGCACCCGCCGGGCCACCAAGCCGACCTATGGCTCCAAGCAGCGCCGCCTGGAATCCAAGAGCGTGCGCTCGGGCATCAAGGCGCTGCGCGGCCCGGTGCGCGACTGAAAAGGCGGGGAGCGCCACGGCGGGCGTACGCTGGCCCGTGGCGGCACAGGCTGCGCCGATCGCCGCGGGGGTTGGAACCGCCGCCACCGACCCCATCTGTCGGCAACCGAGGAATCTTCATGTCCGATCTGGAACGGGCCCGCGCACCCACCGACAGCGGCAGGAATGCCGAACTCCCCGCGCTGTATCTCTCCCATGGCGCCCCGCTGTTCGCGGTGGACGCCGGCGAAACCGGCCCGGCCCTCACCCGCTGGGGCCAGGAGGTCCAGGCGCGCTTTCCGCACCTTCGCGGGGTGGTGGTCATGTCGCCGCACTGGATGCCGCGATCGCCGAAAGTGATGACCGGGCCGCAGCCCGCCACGTGGCACGACTTCGGCGGATTTCCACCGGCCCTGTATGCCTTGCGCTACCCGGCCGCAGGCGCCCCGGCCCTGGCCGAAACGGTGCTGGCGCGCCTGCGTTCGGCCGGCATCGCGGCCGAAGGCGATGCGGAGCGGCCCTTCGACCATGGCGCCTGGGTGCCGCTGATGCACCTGTTTCCCGACGCCCGGCTGCCCGTGGTGCAGGTGGCCCTGCCGTCCACCGCCGGCCCAGCCGAGGTCTATGCCATGGGCGCCGCCTTGCAGGGCCTGCGCAGCGAAGGCGTGCTGGTGGTGGGCTCCGGCAGCATGACGCACAACCTGGCCGAGTTCTTCGGCGGTGCCAACGAGCCCTTGCCCTATGTGACCGAATTCAGCCGCTGGATCGAAGACGCCGTGCAGCGGCGCGACTGGCCCGCGCTGCTGGACTACCGGCGGCTGGCCCCGCATGCCGAGCGTGCCCACCCCAGCGAAGACCATTTCCTGCCCTTGTTTTTCGCCCTGGGCGCCGCCGGCCCCGAGGCGCAGGCGCACTACCTGAGCCGGGAGGTCCGCTATGGCGCCCTGGCCATGGACGCCTTCGCCCTGCGGTCCGCGGCATGAACTCCCCGGGCCCCGTTCCACTCCAACCCCGATTCGCAACCCTTCATCCCTGCCTTGAACGCCTTTTCAGGGCACCCATCGATGCTTGATCTGCCGCTTCCCTTCCTGAACCGCCCCGCCGCGGCCCACACCACCGCTCCCTGGCTGCTCGTTCTCATGCACGGCGTGGGCAGCAACGAGGGCGACCTGTTCGGCCTGGCCCCCTACGTTCCCCCGCATTTCCATGTCGTGAGCCTGCGCGCGCCGCATGCCATGGGGCCCGGCTCCCATGCGTGGTTCGAATTTTCCGTGCTGCCCGATGGCAGCCGTTCCATCCATGAGCCGCAGGAGGCGGCCAGCCGCTCGCTGGTGGCGCTCACGGTGGAGGCCGCCGCGCTGCAACTGGGCGTGCCCCCTGAGCGGGTGGTGGTGGGCGGTTTCAGCCAGGGCGGCATCATGGCCTTGTCCCTGCTGTTCACCCGGCCGGAGCTGCTGCACGCCGCCATGGTGTGGCACAGCCGGCTGCTGCCCCAGGCGATGCCGTTCGCCGCCGCGGCCGAGAGCCTGCGCGGCAAGCCGCTCTGGGTGAGCCATGGCGTGCAGGACAACGTGATTCCCCTGGCCCAGGCCCACGCCATCCGCGACCATGCCCGGGGGCTGTCGCTGGACCTGACCTACCGCGAATACCCCGGAGCGCACGAGATCCGGCAGGCCGAACTGACCGATGCCATGGGATGGCTGGGCGGACTGCAGCACCCGCAGCCGCAGGCCGCGCGCTGAGCGGCTGACCGATGGGCCCCGCAGGCCCACCGTTCCTTGCGTGGACCCCCGCCGGCTTGCATCGGCCACCGCGCGGTGCACGACACCCCCATGCCAGCGGTGACCGGACCCGTCACACGGCGTTACGGCCCGGTGGAGTCCATCGCTTCCAATCGATGGGCGGCCGCGGGGCATCTTGTCTTTCTACCGCGGCTTTCCCGAAACCCAAGAAAAGGAGGCATTCATGCCTGAACGTGACACGGTGGAGTTGCGGCCCGCGCAGCAGGCTTCGCGCGCCTGGACTCCGTGGGTGCTGGTCGCTGGCGCGCTGGGCGCCGGCGCGGCCTGGTGGTTCTGGGGGCGCCCGGCGTCCGAGCCGGTGGCATTGCCGCCCGTGGCCAGCCAGTCCGCGTCCCAGGCCGCCGCGCCGCCCGCATCCGCGGCCTCCGGACCCCAGAACCCCATGGACACGGTGCAGCCGCCCGACACCAAACTCCCCACCCTGGCCGAATCGGACCGCCCCCTGACCGAGGCGGTCACGGGATGGGTCGGGGCGGACTCGGTCGCGTCGCTGCTGCGCATGGACGGCTTCGTGCAGCGCGCGGTCGCCACGGTGGACAACCTGTCGCGCCAGAGCGCGCCGTCCCGCCTGTGGCCCGTGCAGCCCATGCCGCAGCGGTTCCTGGTGGATGGCGAGGGCAGCGAGACGGAGACGATCGCCGCCACCAACGCGGGCCGCTACCGCGCCTTCGTCATGCTGGCCGAAGCCATTCCGCAGGACCAGGCCGTTGCGCTGTACGCCCGGCTGTACCCGCTGTTCCAGCAGGCCTACGAAGAGCTGGGCTTTCCGCGCCGCTACTTCAACGACCGGCTGGTGGCCACGCTGGACAACCTGCTGCAGGCGCCCGAGCCCACCGGCCCGGTGCAGGTGCAACTCACCAAGGTGAGCGGCGAGGTGCCCTCCACGCGCCCCTGGGTGCGCTACGAGTTCGCCGACCCGAAGCTGCAGGCCTTGTCCAGCGGCCAGAAGATCCTCGTGCGCATGGGCGTGGAGAACGAGCGGCGGATGAAAACCGTGCTGGCCGAGTTGCGCCGCCGGGTCGCGACGGGCGAGATGGCGCGCAAGCCCTGAGCGCCACGGGCGCGCCGGCCCTGCTGCGGCCGGCGCGCGCCGCGCCTCGCCGTCTGGTGAACGCGGCCCCTTCCCGCGGTTTCGCTTCTGCGGTTTGATTTCTGATCTTTCACTTCAGGGAGCTTCCCACCATGTTCGTTGCCATGAACCGTTTCCGCATCGCCCCCGGCCGTGAGGAGGAGTTCGTCGAGATCTGGCGCCAGCGCGACAGCCATCTGGCGCAGGTGCCGGGCTTCCAGTCCTTCCACCTGCTGCGGGGCGACACGACGCCCGAGCACACGCTGTTCGCCTCGCACACCGTCTGGGCGTCGCGCGCGGATTTCGAGGCGTGGACCCGCTCCGACGCCTTCCGGGCCGCGCACGCGGGCGCGGGGCAAAAGCGCGATCTGTACCTGGGACCGCCGCAGCTGGAACTGTTCGAATCCGCGCTGTGAGCGCCCGCGCCGGCCAGGCGGTCGA
>NZ_BAAJYT010000106.1:0-12371 GCF_057541515.1 Acidovorax sp. KNOB132 | reverse complement strand
AGCCCGTGCCCCGGCAACGGGCAGCAGCCCCAGGGCCGCTGCGGCGATGGCGGCCCTGCGCGAGAGGGCGGCGGCGTGGGTCGGGGCGGCGGGCGGTGCGGTCATGCGGTGATATCGGATGGCCAGGCAGAAACGGCCTGGCGAGTAGCGAAGAAGTACCCAAAAAGTCCCAAGGGGTGGAAAGTGCCGTGCATGCTGGCGCGTGCGAGCAGAGGGGGCCGGTTTGGGCGAATAATGGCTGCTTCTGCCGAGCCTTTGCCCTGATTTTTTCACACCATGTTCGAGCGCTTTCGCAAAGCCTTCGCCTTGGGCCCACGCCCCGACGATCCTCCGCGCCCCGTATCGCTGGAGGACACCGAGCAATGGGCGGCCGCGCAGGGCCTGGCTTTCTCGCGTACCGCGGAGCCTGGCGGGTTCCTGATGCTGGGCCAGTACGAAGGGCGCACCTGGCGCCTGGAGTGCGGGGCGCCGCAGCGCCACTACCTGAGGGGCACGGAACTGCGCGCACGCATCGATGTGGGCGTGGAGCCCGACGTGGCGCTGATGCTGGTATCCCGCCCCCTCAAGGAGGCACTGGAACGCGAAGCCTACGGTGCCTTCACCGACACGCTGCAGACCTCGTTGCCAGGGGACCTGCCCGAGGAAGTGCGCTGGCTCGCCATGTTCGAGGAGATGGCGTGGCCCGGCGTGCCGCTGCCTTTCTGGCAGCATTTCGCGGTGGTGGGCGAGGGCGGCCTGCACGCCAAGCGGTGGGTGCAGCCGTCCATGGTGTCCCATCTGCTGGAGATGCTGCTGCCGGCCCAGGGCGAGCCCGATGAAGCGGGCACGCGCGCGCCGAAAGCGCCGCCGCTGATGCTGATGGTGGCGCGCGGCAAGGTGTCGCTGCGCATCGAATACCCGGGCGACCACCTGCAGACACTGGCCGATGCGGTGATGCTGCTGCACGAGGCTGCCCGCAGCGCCCTGCAGCACCTGCCGCAGGGCACAGCGAAGAACTAGGACCGGCTGGCACGAATTGCGCCGAGGCGGATTCGCTGCGACCGTGAATGCAGGGAGATCGCAGCGGCTCGCTGCGGGCCGATCGAACGCGGTCTTCCAACGCGGCGAGCCAAGGCTGGCCTGACGAATCGGCAAGTGCTCAGCGCAACGGGACCTGCCCGTCGGCGCTGGGATTTCAGCCCCATTTCCCCATCGGGCCACCCCTGCGTGATCGCATGCGCAGGGTGCGCCTCGCGATGCAGTAGTGGCCGCCATCGCGCCGGACGAGGGCAAAACAACACTATCCAAAAATGCCAGGCCCCGTGCAGATTGACAAAGAAACTGCTCGGGACTCGCATCGTTATGGCATCTCCTGTAAAGGGTGCAGTCCTAGACTCGTTTCACCTCAACACAGCAGATCTGCCCATGATCTTCAAACCTCGATTCATCAGCTTCGACTGCTACGGCACGCTCATCAACTTCGAGATGGGGCCGACGGCAAAGATCCTGTTCAAAGACCGGGTGGCGGCCGATCGGATGCCTGCGTTCCTGGACAGTTTTCGGGCCTATCGCCTCGACGAGGTGCTGGGCGACTGGAAGCCTTTCTACGACGTGGTGGCGAACGCCATCCAACGTGCCTGCAAGGCGCACGGCATCGAATGCCTGGCATCGGATGCTGCCGCTTTGTACGACGCCGTGCCGACCTGGCAGCCACACCCGAACGTGGTGGAAGTGCTGGAGGCGATTGCGCCAGAAGTACCGCTGGTCGTCCTGTCGAACTCGATGGTCGACCTGATTCCCCACAGCGTCGCGCACCTCAAGGCCACCTTCCACGCGGTCTATACCGCCGAGGAAGCGCGCGCGTACAAGCCGCGCATGCAAGCCTTCGAATACATGTTCGACCGGCTGGGATGCGGGCCCGATCAGATGATGCATGTCTCGTCGAGTTTTCGTTATGACCTGATGACGGCGTCCGACCTGGGGTTCATGGCCAAGGCCTTCATCGACCGGGGCCATGAGCCTGCGTCGAGCGACTATGGCGTGTGCCGCCTGACAGACGTTCGCCAGCTTCCTGCATTGCTCGGACTCTGATGCTCCGCCTCGACCCCCACCTGGGAACCCAGGGCGCGATGCGTGACCAAGCCGCGGCACTGAGCACAGCAGCGCCCCAACTGGCGCCAGCCGAGGTGCAGCGGCTGGTGAAGCGCCTCTACGGCCTCGACGTCGGCGTGAGGGCACTCGCTGGCGAGCGCGACCAAAACTGCGCGTTGGAATCGGCCGACGGCGCGCGCTACGTGTTCAAGATCAGCAACCCCTCGGAGCGGGTGGAACTGGTCGATTTCCAGATCGCCGCCATCGAGCACATCGCCCGCACATCGCCCGGCCAG
The DNA here is from genome assembly GCF_057541515.1 of Acidovorax sp. KNOB132. Taxonomy (NCBI): domain Bacteria; kingdom Pseudomonadati; phylum Pseudomonadota; class Betaproteobacteria; order Burkholderiales; family Comamonadaceae; genus Acidovorax; species Acidovorax sp. KNOB132. The sequence goes on along the minus strand of NZ_BAAJYT010000106.1, from coordinate 10,005 downwards.
CCGGTTCCGCGCGTGGTGCGGATGCTGGACGGACGCGCGCGCGATACCGTGGAACTCGCCGGGGGCATCCGGACCACCGTGCGCATGCTCACCTACCTGGATGGCATCCAGATCCGGGAGACACCGCGAACCGCTGCCCAGCGGGTGGCGATGGGGCAGGGCCTGGCCGCGCTGAACCTTGCCCTGCAAGGCTTCACGCACCCGGCGGCGGCCCATGATCTGCTGTGGAACGTGTCGGCAGCGCATCGTCTGACCGTCCAGCTCGACAGCCTGGTGGAAGGCCCGAGGCGCGTGCTGGCCCAGTCGTTCATGGCCCGCTTCATCGACCACGTGCTGCCTCGCCTTGCTTCGTTGAGGGCGCAGGTGATCCATAACGACTATCACCTCTACAACGTGCTGGTCGCGCCGCACGACCCGTCGCGCATCACCGGCATCATCGACTTCGGCGACATGCTGCACGCGCCATTGGTCGGCGAGGTGGCCACGGCAGCGGCCTTCCACATGGCCGGCTGCGCCGATCCGTTCGAAGGGCCGGCGCAGTTCGTCAGGGCCTACCAATCCGTTGTGCCGCTGACCGAGCCGGAGCAGGAGATCGTCGCTGATCTCATGGCGACGCGCCACCTGATCACGGCCTTGATCTCGGAGTGGCGTGCCTTGCGCTATCCCGAAAACCGCGACTACATCATGCGGCATAACCCGGCGGCCTGGCAGGCGCTGTCGCAGATGGCAGACCTTTCCCGCCACGAGGCGCGCGACCGCCTGTTGACCCCCACACCCACTGAAACCCCGCCATGAAAACCACTGCTGATTTCAATATGGTCAATGCCTACATCCCTGGCCGAGCCCAGGTCGGCCCCGCCACCGAGGCCATGATCGATCGGCGCAATGCGCTGCTCGGCCCGGCCTACCGGCTGATGTATGAGCATCCGCTGCACATCGTGCGCGGTGACGGCGTTTGGCTGATGGACCCCCAGGGCCGCCGCTACCTCGACGCCTACAACAACGTTACCTCGCTCGGTCATTGCCACCCCGCGGTGACCGAGGCGATCTGCCGCCAGGTGACGACCCTCGCGACCAACACGCGCTACCTCCACGACACCATCCTCGAGCTGGCCGAGCGCCTGCTGGCCAGCGTGCCGGGCACGGATCTGGCCCACCTGATGCTGACTTGCACCGGCAGCGAGGCCAACGACCTGGCTTATCGCATCGCCAAGGTGCGCACCGGCGGCACGGGGGTGGTCGTCACCGACACGGCATACCACGGCATCACGGACGCCGTGTCGCAGTTCTCGCCCTCGCTGGGCCCGACCGTCGACCTGGGGGCGCACGTTCGCCTGGTGCCGGCGCCGCGCCGTTACCACGCCGAGGGTGCCGACCTCGGCGAGCGCTTCACGCGCGACGTCGAGGCGGCCATCGCCGACCTGCAGCGCCATGGCATCCGGCCGCGCCTTGATCGTCGATTCGCTTTTCACCAGCGACGGCATACTCCCCGAGCCCGCGGGCTTCCTGAAGGGGGCAGTCGAGGCGATCCAGCGCGCTGGCGGGCTGTTCATCGCCGACGAGGTGCAGCCTGGCTTCGGCCGCACGGGCGAGCATCTGTGGGGATTCCAGCGCCATGGCCTCGTTCCCGACATCGTCACCATGGGCAAGCCCATGGGCAACGGCCAGCCGATCGCCGGCATCCTTGCGACAGCCGACGCCCTGGCGGAATTCGGCAAGAACTCCCGCTACTTCAACACCTTCGCCGGCAACACGGTCTCATGCGCAGCGGCCCTGGCGGTGTTGGAGACCATCGAGCGGGACCGACTGGTGCCGCACGCGGCCAGGATCGGCCGATTGCTGCTCGACGGCATCGCGGGGCTTGCCGCGAAGCACGAGGCCATCGGCGACGTTCGGGGGGCGGGGCTCTTCGTGGGCGTCGAACTGGTATCAAACCGGGCGACGCGGGCGCCGGCGCGCGAAATCACCAGCCGGGTCGTCAACCGGATGCGCGACAAAGGCGTGTTGCTCAGCGCGTGTGCCCAGGGACACAACGTGCTCAAGATCCGCCCGCCGCTGGTGTTGTCGGCGGAGCAGGCCGGCATGGTTGTCCAAGCGCTCGACGAATCGCTGGCCGAGACATGCACCACAAGGCAAGGCGGCTTGGCCATACGATAGCGCCATGAAATCGGCCATCCTGTTCGATCGGTTTGACCTCAAGATCCTCGCGCATCTTCAGCGCGAAGGGCGCTGCTCGAACGTCGATCTGGCCAAGTCGGTGGGGCTGAGCCCCAGCCCGTGTCTCCTGCGCACGAAGCGGCTGCAGGAGATCGGACTGATCCGTGGCTACAGCGCCGACATCGCGCTTGAAAAACTGGGGGATCACGTCATCGTGTTCTCCGAGGTCACCATCGGCAGCCACCGGCCGCATGATTTTCGAAAGTTCGAGGAAGGCGCCGGGAAGTACCAAGAGATCGTCGAGTGCTACAACGTCAGCGGCGGATACGACTACCTGCTCAAGATCGTGGTGTCGGGCATCGGCGCTTTTCAGGCGCTGATGGAAAAGATGCTGGAAGACGATATCGGCATCGAGCGTTTCGCTTGCCGGATTGTCCTGCGCCAACCGCATGGACGGCGCGAGTACCCCTTGGGGGCCATTGCGGCTCGGCAACGTTGGGAGTGACGGTGGGCTCCGGGTCTGGGGCGACCCGTGCCGATTCTCGATGCCATGGAAAAACGCCCCGGGATCCGGGGCGATCGCAACCTCTTTGAGTGGAATCTGAAGGGCAGGGGCCAGGGAGCCGTGGGCCCCTGCACCTTGGGGCTGCAGGCAGTCAGCAGCCGCGGGTGATGGGCGGCTCCACGCTGCTGCCGTAGGTTCCGTACTTGCCCAGTTCCCACTTGGCGATGGCGTTGCGGTGCACCTCGTCCGGGCCATCGGCAAAGCGCAGGGTGCGCGCGTTGGCATATGCATAGGCCAGCGGAAAGTCGTCGCACATGCCGCCGCCGCCATGCACCTGCATGGCCCAGTCGATCACCTGGCAGGCCATGCTGGGCGCGACCACCTTGATCATGGCGATCTCGGTGCGTGCGACCTTGTTGCCGGCCACGTCCATCAGCCACGCCGCTTTCAAGGTGAGCAGGCGGGCCATGTCGATCTTGCAGCGGGCCTCGGCGATGCGCTCCTGCGTCACCGTCTGCTGCGAGACCGGCTTGCCGAAGGCGACGCGGCTGCTGGCGCGACGGCACATCAGCTCGAGCGCGCGTTCGGCCAGGCCGATGAGCCGCATGCAGTGGTGGATGCGGCCCGGGCCCAGTCGGCCTTGGGCGATCTCGAAGCCGCGGCCCTCGCCCAGGAGGATGTTGGAGGCGGGCACGCGCACGTTCTCGAACACCATCTCCACGTGCCCGTGGGGCGCGTCGTCGTAGCCGAACACGTTCAGCGGTCGCAGGACGCGGATGCCGGGCGTGTCGGCGGGCACCAGCACCATGCTCTGCTGGGAGTGGCGGGCCGCTTCCGGATCGCTCTTGCCCATGGTGATGAACACCGCGCAGCGCGGGTCCGCCGCGCCCGAGATCCACCACTTGCGGCCGTTGATGACGTACTCGTCGCCCTGGCGTTCGATGCGCGTCTCGATGTTGGTCGCGTCGCTGGAGGCCACGTCGGGCTCGGTCATGGCGAAGGCCGAACGGATCTGCCCCTCCAGCAGCGGCTTGAGCCAGCGCGCCTTGTTCTCCTCGCTGCCATAGCGGGCGATGGTCTCCATGTTACCGGTGTCCGGCGCGGAGCAGTTGAACACCTCGCTGGCCCACGGCACGCGGCCCATGATCTCGGCCAGCGGCGCGTATTCCTGGTTGGTCAGCCCGGCGCCGTCATAGCCCGAGGCGGCGGCGCTGTCCACCGGCAGGAACAAATTCCACAGCCCGGCGGCGCGGGCCTTGGGCTTGAGCTGCTCGATGGTGTTCAGGGCCGTCCAGCGCTTGCCGGCGGCGGTGTTGGCCGCCAACTCGGCGGCATAGGCGGGCTCCGAAGGGTAGATGTGGTCGTCCATGAACTGCCGCAGGCGTGCCTGCAGGTCCTGGGTCTTCGGTGAGTAATCAAAATCCATCGCGGTCCTCCGGTTGAAAGGCTTGGGGGCAGGCCGGCGGTGCTGCATCGCCGGCCGTGGTTTCACATGCGCTGGGCAAACCCCCAGGCCATCTGGGCCAGGGGCCGGGCGCCTTCGCCCGAGGTGCGTGCCTGGGCGCTGGAGGCGGTGCCGGCTTCCACCCGCTTGGCGATGCCTTGCAGGATCGAGGCCAGGCGGAACAGGTTGTAGGCCAGGTAGAAATTCCAGTCGGCGCGCAGCGCCTCGGGCGTGGTGAAGCCGGTGCGCTCGCAATAGCGGCGGATGTAGTCGGCCTCGTCCGGAATGCCCAGTGCCGCGATGTCCAGCCCCGCGATGCCGCGGAACATGCCCGGCGGGATGTGCCAGGCCATGCAGTGGTAGCTGAAATCAGCCAGTGGATGGCCCAGGGTGGACAGCTCCCAGTCCAGCACCGCGATCACGCGGTTCTCGGTGGGGTGGAACATCAGGTTGTCGAGCCGGAAGTCGCCATGCACGATGGACACGCGGTTCTCGTCGCGCGCGCTCTCCGGAATGTGCGCAGGCAGCCACTCCATGAGCCGGTCCATCTCCTCGATGGGCTGGGTGATGGAGGCCGCGTACTGCTTGCTCCAGCGGCCGATCTGCCGGTCGAAGTAATTGCCGGGCTTGCCATAGCCGGCCAGGCCCCGGTCGGCGAAACGCACCGTGTGCAGTGCCGAGATCACGCGGTTCATCTCGTCGTAGATGGCGCCGCGCTCGGCCGGTTGCAGGCCGGGCAGCGACTGGTCCCACAGCACACGGCCTTCCATGAACTCCATCACGTAGAACGCCCGGCCGATCACCGACTCGTCCTCGCACAGCACATGCATGTGGGGCACGGGCACGTCGGTACCGGCCAGCCCGCTCATCACCGCGAACTCGCGCTCGATCGCATGGGCCGATGGCAGCAGCTTGGCGACCGGCCCGGGCTTGGCGCGCATGACGTAGCTGCGGCCCGGCGTGACGAGCTTGTAGGTGGGGTTGGACTGGCCGCCCTTGAACATCTCCACCGTCAGCGGTCCGGCGAATCCATCCAGGTTCCGGCCCAGCCAGTCGCTCAGGGCCCTGGTGTCGAACGCATGCTGATCGGAGACGGGCCGGGTGCCGATGAAGTGGTCGTAGTTGCTCATGGAGTGCGGTGGAGGTGGGAGGCCGGCGGGTCGGTCAGTTGTCGGTTTCTGCGATGCGCATCAGGGCTTCGCGGTCACGCACCACGAGGCCGCCTGGCTCGATGCGGATGGCGTCCTCGCGCTCCATCGATTTGAGTTCCTGGTTCACGCGCTGGCGCGAGGCGCCCAGCAATTGCGCCAGCTCTTCCTGCGCCAGTTGCAGGCCAATGCGCATCTCGCGTCCGTCCGAGAGGCTGGGAATGCCGTAGCTGCGCACCAGGTGCAGCAACTGCTTGGCCAGCCGCGCGCGCAGGGGCAGGGTGTTGAGGTCTTCCACCAGGCCGTAGAGCTGGCGGATGCGCCGCGCATGCAGGCGCAGCATGGCTTCGTAGAACTCCACGTGCGCGCTGAGGATCTTGCGGAAGTCGGCCTTGGCCACGCACAGGATGGTGGTGTCGCCATGCGCATAGGCATCGTGCGTGCGGCGGTCCCCGTCGAAGATCGCCACGTCGCCGAACCAGATGCCGGGCTCCACGTAGGTCAGCGTGATCTGCTTGCCCGAGATGGAGGTGGAACTCACCCGCACCGCGCCGCGGGCGCACGCGATCCATTCCTCGGGCGGATCGCCGCGGGCGGCGATCAGGCCGCCGTCCTTGAAGCGTTTGACGTACGCGCATCGGAGAATGTCGTGCCGCAGAGAAGGGGAGAGGGAAGAGAACCAGCGACCGGTATTGATCGCTTCACGTTCTTCGATGGTAAGAATGGGGTCGTCCATTGGTCTGTCTTTTGGGTGACTGGTATCGCTTTCATTGTCGCGCCCGGGACCGGTGCGCCTGCTGCTCGTTGTCCCGGGGCTGTCGCCTGCGTGTCTGGCACGCGCGCACGGCCACGCCGCGACGCTGCCGCAAGGGGCAGGCACAGGACCCAGGCCAGGGATCAGGCGCGGCAGTTCAAGGAAAAAAGCCCTGGCGCCGGCGTTTTATATGTCTTGATTGCTATTTTATTGATAGCGTGCTGCGCGTTTTTCCAGAAAGGCGGAGATGCCTTCGCCCGCGTTGGGGTGCTGCAGGTTGCGCACGAAGTGCTGGCGCTCCTGGGCCAGCTGCGCGGTCAGCGTGTTCTGCGGCGCCTCGCTGATCAGCTCCTTGATGCTGGCCAGCGCATTGGGGGCGCGTGCGTTCAGGGTGTCCGCCAGTTCCAGCGCGCAGGCCAGGGCCGAGCCGGCCTGCGACAGCCGGTTGACCACGCCCAGGGCTTGCAGGCGTTCGGCATCCACCTTGCCACCACCCATGAGCATTTCGCTGGCCAGTTGGCGTGGCACGGCCTGGGCCAGGCTCCAGCTTGCGCCGCCGTCGGGCGACAGCGCGATGCTGCTGTAGGCCATGGTGAAGGTCGCGTTGCGCGCCGCCACGACGAGGTCGCAGGCCAGCGCCAGCGAGAAGCCCGCGCCGGCTGCAGCGCCCTCGACTGCGGCGATCACCGGCTTGGGGTAGGCGCGGATGGTTTCGATCCAGTGGTGCAGCGCTTCCACGCCCTGCGCCTGCGACTCGGCATCTTCCTGGCGCCGCGCCAGCAGCCGCTGCAGGTTGCCGCCCGCGCAGAACGTGCCGTCGGCGCCGGTGATGACCACGCTGCGCACCTCCGCGCTGCGCTCGGTGCCGTTCAGGGCTTCGATGCCCGCCGCGTAGATGGCCGGATCGAGCGCGTTGCGCATTTCCGGATGGCGGATGGTCAGCACGAGGGTCTGTCCGTGGCTGGTGCTCTGGAGTTGTGCGGGCATGGGCGCTTTAAGTAAAGAAGAGGCGGGCAGGGCCGGCGGTGCGCCGGCCCGCAGGGAAGATCGGTGGGTTCACTCTTCTTCGTGCAGCAGGCTGAGCCCGATCGCGCCGCGCCGGCGCAGCCAGGGGCTGGGCCGGTAGCGCGTGTCGCCATACACGGTCTGCATGTTGAACAGCACTTCGAGGATGTTGGTCGGTCCCCAGCGATTGCCCATGGCGAGGGGGCCCATCGGATACCCCAGGCCCAGCGTGACCGCCGTTTCCAGGTCGGCCGGGCTGCAGATGCCCTGCTGGCAGATGTCGCTGGCGATGTTCACGATGGTGGCCACCACGCGCTGCGTGACGAAGCCGCCGCTGTCGCGGATCACGCTCACCGGCTTGCCGTCGCGGGCGAACAGCGCGTGGGCCGCGTTGCGGATGTCCACGCGCGTGGCGGGGTTGGTGGCCAGCACGCGGCGCCTGGTGGCGGGGTCTTCCACCAGCATGTCGATGCCCAGGGTACGTGCCGGGTCGAGCCGCTCCACCACGGCCACCGTGGTGATGTCGAATCCCAGGGGCGCCACCAGCGTGATCGCGTTGGGAGAGGGCGAGGTGCCGGTTTCGATCTGCGCGCCCAGGTCCTTGAGCAACTGGTACAGCTCGGCCCGCCGCGCGGCGCGGGGAGACACCCAGACCGGCGGTATGTGGTCCACGACCGGCGCGGCTGGCTCCGCGGGCACCTGCGCCACGCCGTCGGCATAGCGGAAGAAGCCTTCGCCGGTCTTCCTGCCAAGCATGCCACCGGCCAGGCGCTGGGCGGTGATCACGCTGGGGCGGTAGCGGGGCTCCTCGAAATACTGGTGGTAGACCGACTCCATGACCGGATGCGAGACATCGAGCGCGGTCAGGTCCATGAGTTCGAAGGGGCCGAGCTTGAAGCCGACCTGGTCGCGCAGGATGCGGTCCACCGTGGCGAAGTCTGCAATGCCCTCGCTCACGATCCGCAGCGCCTCGGTGCCGTAGCCGCGTCCCGCATGGTTGACGATGAAGCCCGGCGTGTCCTGCGCCTGCACCGGGGTGTGGCCCATGCAGCGGGCGTGCGCGGCAAGCCGCTCGCACACGGCCGGGTCCGTGCGCAGGCCGGCGATGACTTCCACCACCTTCATCAGCGGCACGGGATTGAAGAAATGGAAACCCGCCAAACGCTGGGGGTGTTGCAGCGCCGCACCAATGGCCGTCACCGAAAGCGAGGACGTGTTGCTTGCCAGCACGGCATCTGTGGCGACAATGCGCTCCATCTGTGCAAAAAGCGACTGCTTGGCGTCGAGCCGTTCCACAATGGCTTCGACGATCAGGTCGCATGGCGCCAGACCTTCCAGCGAGGACACCGCCGTCAACCGCGCCTGCCAGTCGCCGGCCTGGGCTTCGGTAATGCGGCCCTTGCCTACGAGGCGCAGCCATTGCTGCTTGATATGGTCAATCGCTTCGCCTGCTGAGTTAGGCTTGGCATCAAATAGAAGAACATTGCTGCCGGCCTGTGCCGCCATCTGGGCAATGCCCTGGCCCATGGCACCGGTGCCTATGATGCCCACGAAGGAAAATGGGTTGCTGGTCATGGGGCGCATTATGGCGGCGGCGTATTGGGGAGGACTTATGTGCCAGAATGGGCCGAACAAAAAAAGAAACTGTTGTGAAAATAAGTAACGCGATTCTTGGTGCAAGTTTGTCGATGGTTGCCTGCAGCGCCACGGCACTTTCGCTGGGCGCGAGCCGCGGCGCCGTGGTGCTGGGCGCTCCGGTGGATCTGGTGTTCGAGGTGCAGCCCGACCCGGGCACGGACATCGAATCGTCCTGCGTGGCGGCCCGGCTGGTGTCCGGCGAGACTCCAGTTCCGGATTCCAAAGTCCGGGTGACGCCGATACCCGCCTCGGCCGGCCGATCTGCTGCCGTGCGCGTGCAGGCCAATGTGTCGGCCGACGAACCCATTCTCACCGCCAGGCTCACCGCGGGATGCCGCGGTGGTGTTACACGAAACTACACTTTTTTTTGCGCAGCTGCCTGAATCGGCGGCTGGCACCTCCCGCCCCGTGGATCTGGGCCAATTGGCGCGGCCTCGCACGGCACCGGCCACAGGTCCTGGGCTTGCAGGCGACGGCGCGGCTGCAACGGGTGCGGGACGGACTTCCGCCGCAGCCACCACGGATGCACCCCCTCGCAGGCCCGCGGCGGCACCCCGTCCCCCACGGGCCCCTGCCGCGAATGCTGCCGCACCCCGTGCTGCGGCGGCCCCCGCCACGCCCGCTTCGGGCCGCGCGGTGTTCACCAGCCCGCAGCAGCCGGCGCTCGCCGAGCGCCCCCCGCCTCGTGATGGAGCCTCTGGATGTGTGGCTCGATGCCCCGCTGCCATTGCGCGCGGCCCCCGAGATGGCGGCGCCTACCGCCACTGATGCCAGCCCCCAGCGCACCGAAGCCGCTGCGCTGTGGAAGGCGCTGAACACGCCCGTGGAAGAGCTGCAGCAGTCCGCGGCACGCACCGGCAAGCTCGAAGCCGAGGTGGCAGCGCAGCGTGCCCAGGCCACCTCCGAGCGCGCGGCCGCCGCCCAGCTCAAGCAGCAGTTGGAAGCCGCCGAGACCGAGCGGTTTTCCGCCACGGTGGTTTACGGGCTGCTGGCCTTGCTGGTCCTGGCCCTGGGATTGGCGGCCTGGATCTGGGCGCGCGCACGCCGCCAGTCGGCGCTGGACTGGAGCCATGCCGTCGCTGCCAGTGGCGGCAACGGGCCCCTGGGCGGCGCGGTGGTGGATGGGCCGACGGGTCGCGAGTCGCTTCAGACCGCGCCGCAGGCGGCGGACGAGTGGCCGGGCATGCCCGAGCCGGTCGCATATGCCACGCCCGCAGCGGTGCCTGCTGCCGTAGCCGTGCCCGTGCCAACGCCCGCCCCGGTGTCCGCCAAGCCCGCACCACGCGCCGCCACCTTGCCCGAGCGCGCTCCGCCCCCGGTGATGCGCCGCACCGAGCCCTCGTTGCGCAGCGCG
>NZ_BAAJYT010000105.1:0-12486 GCF_057541515.1 Acidovorax sp. KNOB132 | reverse complement strand
CTCAGCTGCCGATCGCCCAGCACCAGGGCAACGGCATCCGGTCGCGCCCGCGCAGGCGCTCTATCCGCGCGTGCAGGGAACCCTCCCCCACCGGCTCAGCCACCCTCCCTCCGCTCTCCCCAACCCTGCCAGCCGCTCTCTCTCCCCTGCACTCAGCAGATCCAATTCCCCCAGCAGCCCATCGGGATGGTCCGCCAGGGCCTCCAGTACCCGCACACAGCCCGCACGCAGCCGCTGCGCCGTGTCCGGGCCGAACAGGTCGGTGTTGTATTCGAGCCGGGCATGGATCTGCCCGGCGTCCAGGACCGCATTGAGCGACAGGTCCGCCTTGGCGCCGGCCGGGCCGGCATCGATGAACTCCGCCCGCGCGCCGTGCAGGTCGAGCACCAGCGAAGGGTCGGCCACCTGCCAGCTGAACATCACCTGGAACAGCGGGTTGCGTCCGCCGTCCCGGGCCGCTTTGCGGCTGGCCAGCAAGGCTTCGAGTGGCAGATCGGCATGCTCCAGCGCGGCCAGGGCATCGGCCCGGACCTGGCGACAAATCTGGCGCAGCGTCTGCTGCGGCGACAGCCGGGCGCGGAAAACCTGCGTATTGACGAAAAAGCCCAGCAGATCGCGGAGCGATTCGCGGTGCCGCCCGGCATTGGGCACGCCCACCCCGAAATCGGTCTGCCCGCTGTAGCGGCACAGCAGCATCTGCCAGGCGGCCAACAACACCATGAAGGGGGTGCAACGCTCGGCGCGGCACAGCCGCAGGAGGCGCTCGCACAGCGCCGGTTCCAGCGTGAAGTTCAGCGATTCGCCGCGAAAGCTCTGTCCCTCCGACCGGATCCCATCCAGGGGCAGTTCCAGCGCCGGAACGTGCGGGCCCAGATGGGCGTTCCAGTGGTCCAGCTGGCGCGCAAAACCACCGCTGTCCAGCTGTGCCCGCTGCCAGACGGCGAAGTCACCATACTGCAGGCGCAGCGCTGGCAGGTGCACCGGGCCCGGGCTTCGCAGGGCTTGCCCATAGGCCATTCCCAAGTCGCGCGCCAGGATGGGATTGGAAGCCGCGTCCGTCACGATGTGGTGCAGGCAGACACCGAGCAGATGCTGTTGATCGCCCAGTTTCACGAGGCGCGCCACCAGCGCGGGCGCACGACCCAATTCGAAAACATGCGATGCCAGTCCACTGACCAGCTCGGCCACGACGGCGTCGGCCGGCTCGGCCGCACGGTCGGTCGCATCGATGCACTCGAGTTGGAACGGCACCTGCGGCCGCACCGTCTGCCAAGGCACGCCGTCCCGTTCGATGAAGGCCGTGCGCAGGATCGCATGTCTGGCCAGCACGGCCTGGAAGGCGCGCTCCAGGGCGTCGGCATCGAGCGGGCCGTCGATTTTCAGCACCCGGGGCAGGTTGTACGCCGTCATGCCGGGCACGAGGCACTGGAGGAACCACAGTTGCTCCTGCGCGTACGACAGAGGAATGCCGTCGCCCGCGCGAGTGCACGGAACGATGTCGCCATCCTCCACGTCCTGCAAAGGCAGGATGCGAAGCGCCTGCGGGACGGCGGCGCGGGACGGGGCAGCGGTTGCGATGGAATCCATGGTGTCTTCGTTTTTCAGGCGGTGGGGACTCATGCGTGAACCGTCGCGGGTGCGTCGGCCCCTTCGCCGCGGTGCGGCTCGGCCTGCGGGGCCGCGGCACCTGCTGCGCGCTGCGCCTGGGCCCGCTGCTCCAGCTGAGCGGCCTGGTCGCCTTCGCCCTGCCGCAGTGCCGCCGCCAGCGCCGAGATGCTGGGGTGGTCGAACACCAGGCCCGGTGCCACCTCCAGCTGCAGCAGCTTGCGGATGCGCGCCACCAGCTTGATCACGAGCAGCGAATGCGCACCCAGGTCGAAGAAATCGTCGTCCACGCCGATGGCATCTCTTTGCAAAAGCTGGGCCATGGCGTCGGCCAGCAAATGCTCCAGGGCATCGCGCGGCGGCCGGGACGGGGTGCCGCCGCCTCCACTGGCGGCCAGGGCCTCCAGCGCAACCCGATCGATCTTGCCGTTGGGAAGCCGGGGAAACTGGGCCAGGACCACGCAGCGCGCGGGAACCATGGCCGAAGGCAAGCGGGCGGCCACATGGTCCCGCAAGGCGGCCGCCATGGCCAGCGCCGCAGGGCCGCTGGCCACGGCGCATGCCACCAGTTCCGGCGCACCGCCATCGCCCGGCCGCGCGAACACCGTGGCCTGTGCCACGTTCGGGTGCGACAGCAACGCGGCCTCCACCTCGGCGGGCTCAACGCGAAAGCCCCGGATCTTGATCTGGTGGTCGGCACGCCCCGCCAGCCGGATGCCACCGCCGGGCAGTCGCCAGGCCAGGTCGCCGGTGCGGTACAGGCGCTCGCCCGGATTGAAGGGGTCGTCGATGAACGCGTCGCTGCCCGCCTCGCGGTGCAGGTAACCGCGGCACAGCTGCGCGCCCCCGATGAAGAGCATGCCCCGCCCCCCCTGCGGAACCATCTGCAGGTGTTCGTCGAGCACATGGACGCGGTTGTTGGCCAGCACGCGGGTGAGCGGCAAGGTGCCTCCACCTGGCGTAGCGCCGGATCCATGGGCATGCACCATCACGCCCACGGTGGCCTCGGTCGGGCCGTAGTGGTTGTAGATGCGGCCGTGTGGTGCCAGGCGCGCGATGCGCTCCAGCAGGGCGCTGGGCGTGGCCTCTCCGCCGAGCACCAAGGTGCGCGGCAGCACCGGCACTTCGTGCTCGAGCAGCGCTTCCAGGTGCGACGGGACCATCTTGATCGCATCGATCTGGCGCTGCGCCATGAAGGCCGCGAACGCCTGCGCATCTTCGACTTCGTTTTGCTCGGCAATGACCAGGCAGGCGCCGTTGAACAGCGCTCCGAACAAAGCGGTGTTGCCCAGGTCCGCCACCACCGAGCTGGTCAGCGCCCAGCGCCGGCACCGCCCCAGGTCCATCGCCTGCGTGGCACTGGCCACGTAATTGAGCAACTGCGCTTGCCCGATCATCACGCCTTTGGGCTGCCCGGTCGATCCGGAGGTGTAGAGCACGTAGGCGAGATCGGCCATTTGCGGCGCGCGTTGCCAACCTGTTTCGGAGGGCACCGCGCTTTGCAGATCGGGCAGATGGATGTCGCGCCAGGATGATGGGACTGGCGTGGGCGACTCGACACCCAACTCCGTTGCGCGAAGGACGTACGCTGGCCGGGCATGCGCCAGCACGGCTTCGCGGCGCGCGGCCGGCCACTCGGGCTCCAAGGGGAGGTAACCCGCACCCACGCGCCAAGCCGCGAGCATGGCGACCACCAGGTCGAGCGACCGGGGCAGCTCGATGGCGAGCAGTCCGCCCGCAGTCAGCCCGTGGACGTGCAGGGCTTGCGCCATGCGATCCACGCGTGATTGAAGCTCACGGTAGTTCAGGCGCTCCGCACCCGCCTCGATGGCTGGGGCATCCGGCGTCAGTGTGGCCCAGCGTGCGATGTGCTCGCCCACCGTGAGCGGCCCGGCATCCAGCAACGCATCGTTCAGCGACATCAGAAGCGCGCGCTCCTGCGAACCGACCAGGGGAAGGCGGGCCACAGGCCTTTGGGGTTGTGCCACCGCCGCGGCGAGCAGCGTGGTGAATTGCATCAGCAGTGCCTGAGCGGCAGCCTCGCTGCAGCGGCCTTCCGCGGCATGGATTGCCAGCGAGCCAGGCACCCCGGCGGACCATTGCGCATCCAGCACCAATTCGAAGCAAGGCAAGGGCGCAGGCAAGGCCTCGACCTGCCAGACAGTGCCCTCCACCGCATGGCGGGCGGGCGCGTGGCGGGCCAGGAATCCCCAGCGCGCAAGCCCTGGCAGCGCAGGTGCGTCGATGGGCCAGAACTCCTGAGCCTGCGCATGCGCATCGAGCGTCGCGCCCAACCGGCGGAGCCAATCCCCAAACCCTTCGGTGGGGGCAATGTCCACCACCACCGGCAACACCTTGCTGAACGCGCCCACGCTGCCTTGCATGACGTCGTAGTCGTCCCGGCAATCGTTCTGCCATCCGACCACGAACCGGCGCTCCTCAGCCAACCGCGAGAGCAGCAGCCACCACACGGCCTGCAGCAGCGTGTGCACCTGCGTTCCTGCCGAATCGGCCGCGGCTTGGACCTGGGCCGCGAGCACCGGTTCGACCGCCTGCGCATGCCGCAGCGCCAGGCGCCTCCCTGACACGGCCGCTGGGCCATCCATCAAGGCATCCAGACGAGGCGCTGGCAAGGCATCGCTGCCTTCCATGTGATTGCGCCAATAGGTTTGCCCCTGCCGGGCATCGTCACCCTCCTGCAGGTCCTGCCGCCATTCCACGAACTGGGCATATTGGAAGGGCTCGTCGCCCCCGTGCGGGGAGTCGCCACCATAGGCACGCACGACCTGATCGAGCAACGCCACCAGGCTGCCCTGGTCCGCGGCCAGCGCGTTCGCGGCGATCACGAGCCTGTGTTGCGCGTGCGCCGTCCGCGCCAGTCCCACGCGCAGCACCGCCGCACGCGACGGGTCCAGCGGAAGGGCGGACACCCCTTGCCACCAGTCTTCCAGGGCGGTGACGGATGCAGGCGCGGCGCGCTCGGCGGCCGGCGCGCGCAGGTCACCGGCGTGCCAGTCCAGCGCAGGCAGCGATTCCAATGGCTGCTGCCGCAGCCCGCGATACCCCGGCACGACCCGCAGTGCCGTGGACAGGGCGCCGTGCGAACGCAGGGCAGACTCCACGGCGGCGCGCAGCCGCTGCGGATCCAGGGGGCCTTCGATGCAGGTCCGGATCTCCAGGGTCAGCGACGCTGCTCCAGGGTCCTCGTCAGCCATCGACAGCATGGCTCGCTGCTCAGGGCTGAGCGCGAAAGTGGTTTCAGCGAGATCAGTGAGGGTGGACATCATTTCAACCAGGGATCGGAGAAGGAACGGACGCGGCGGCAGACAGCACCTGCGCGCTTTCGGGCGGCACCGCCTGCAGCGCGGCGCGGTCGTACATGGCCCCCATGGCGACCACGATCTTTCTGGGGCCTTCGTAGGGGTCCCGGGCATGGGCGGCCAGCATGTTGTCCAGCATCACCACATCGCCCTGGCGCCAGTCGAAGCGCACCGCGCACGCCTCGTAGGCCTCGCCCACCAGCGCCATGGTCTCGTCGCTGATCGGAGAGCCATCGCCGTAGCAGACATGCCGCGGCATCCGCTCCATTCCGACCATGGCGAGCAGGTCTTGCCGCACTTCGGGCTCCAGGCAGCTCACGTGGTGCAGCTGAACCTGGTTGAAGAACACCCGCTCGCCGGTGATCGGGTGGACCATCACCGCAGGGCACCGCGTGCGGGTCTGCAGCGTGTCGCCATCCAGCCAGCGCCACTCGATTCCAGCAGCCGCCAGGCGGCTCTCCACCGCATCCCGGCGATCGGTCTTGTAGAAGTCCTGCCAGCTCACATCCAGGCCGGGCGTGAAGGTGCGCAGGTACAGCAGTTCCTTGCGCTCGAACTCGTCCACCAGGTCCGCCGGCAGGCGGCGCAGCATCTCCCGGCAATCGACGATGGGCGTCGCGCCGCCCACCGGCGACGGCAGTTCGCAGAAGAACCACTGCTTGCGGGGCCAGCGATCCAGGTGCGAGCTTTCGTTATGGAACAGGATCATCTGGCGCTCGGGGTACGGCGTGGAGCGATAGGTGTTGCGACCCCCCTCCTTCTTGGGCAGGTCACCGTAGCTCCCGTACAGCTCGGGCTCGATGGTCTCGGCGAACGCTTCGAAATCCTGCGGGCTCTTCAATCCCAGGTTGCGCAGCAGCAGGCCGCCGTGCTTGCGCAGCATGGACTCGATGAAGCCGCGCTGCTCACGGGCCCACGCGACCGGATCGAGGTCGTTGCCCGTGGCCTCGATCACCAACGGAAACTCCCGCTGCGCCGAGAGAAAGGACATGCGCACGGGAGAGCGTGCCGCGGCCTCTGCGGCAGGACGGCCCTTGACGGTGAGTTTCTTGAGTTTTTCCAGCTTGCTCGGCGCAAGCGACGAAGACAGCATCATTGAAGGCTCCTGAAAGAGAGGAAGGGCAAAGCGCTCGAGCGGCGCGTCGGGCGTGGCGACCACCTGCTGCAGCAGGCTGACCCAGGCATCGCTGGCGCGCACGATGGTTTCGTGCCGGTACAGGCGCGTGGCGTAGACCCATTCGATACCCAGGCCCTGCGCGTCCTCGACCACGAAGACCCCCAGGTCGAACTTGGACGTGGAGACCGGCTGCGTCGCCACTTCGATGGCCAGGTCCGGCAATTCGAAGCGGCTTTGCGGCAGGTTCTGCAGCACGAACAGCACCTGCACCAGCGGGTTGTGCTGGCGCGTGCGAGGCAGCCCGGTCAGCTCCACGATCTGGTCCAGGGGCATGTCCTGGTGTTCGAAGGCGCTCAAGGTGCTGTCCTTGGTCCGCGCCAGCCATTGCAGGAAGGTCAACCCGGGTTCCATGCGCGAGCGCAGCGGCAGCACGTTGACGAAAAAGCCGATGAGGCCTTCGAGATCGGGGTGGTTGCGCCCCGCGACGTCGGTGCCGATCACCAGATCGTCCGCGCCTGTCTGGCAGTGCATCTGCCACTCGAAAGCCGCCAGCAGCACGGTGAAAAGCGTCGTCCGCTCCCTTCTCGCCAGGGCCCCCAGGGCCTCGGCACATTCCCGGGGGATGCGCAGCCGCACCGAACGGCCCTCGGTCGACGCAACGGCCGGACGTTCGTGGTCCGGTCGGGGCGAGGACAGGGCCGGCGCCCCGGCCAGATAGCCGTGCCAGAAGGCTGGCGTGTCGGTGCGCCCCGGCGCCAGCCGGCGGCGGTGCCAGTCGGCATAGTCGGCGTACTGGAGTGCGAGGGGCGGCAGCGGCGAGGGACGATGGTCCTTCAACGCAGCGTAGAGGGCCACGAACTCTTTCACGAAAACAGTTTCCGACCAGCCGTCGAACGCGATGTGGTGCACGCAGAGGAGCAGCATGTGCCGATCGCTGCCGAGCCGCAGCAGGGCGGCCGAAAACACCGGACCGGACGACAGGTCGAACGGCGCTTTGGCGTGGGCGGACAGCGCTGCCTGCACGGCGAGGCTTTGCGCCGCGGCGTCGAGGCCCGACAGATCCTGCATCGGCACGGGCAACGGGCTGGCCGGCAGGATGTATGCAACCGGCTCGCCTTCGTCGTCCTGGCCGTAGCGGGTTCGCAGCACTTCGTGGCGCGCCACGATCGTGTCCAGGGCGCCCTGCAGCGCATGGACGTGCAGCGCGCCAGTGAGCGTCAACGCGGCGCTCACGTTGTAAGCGGTGCTTTTCACCGAGGCACCGGGCAATTGGTCCACGAGCCACAGGCGCTGCTGCGCTGGCGACAGCGGCATGTGCGCCTGGCGCTCCACCGGTACCAGGGCCGGCCCGCCTGCCATGGCAAGCCCGCCGTGAAGCGCCTTGCGAATGTCGCTGGCCATGGCGTGCAGCACGGGTTCTTCGAAGATGCGGCGCAAGGCCAGGTCCACGCCATAGGCCTGCCGCACCCGCGAGGCGAGCTGCGCTGCCAGCAGCGAATGGCCGCCGAGTTCGAAGAAGTGATCGCGCCGACCCACGGGCACCCCACCCAGCAGTTCGGACCACATGGCGGCCAGGGCCTGCTCTTCGGCCCCGTGCGGAGGTTCGAAATTCCGTGCAGGCGCCACGCCAGGGTCCGGAAGCGCCTTGCGATCCACCTTGCCGTTGGTGTTCAGCGGCAGCGCTGGAAGCGCCATCACCACGGCAGGCACCATATAGCTGGGCAGGGTGGCCGCCAACCGCGCCACCAGTTGCTCTGCCAGCGGGACCGGCTCATCCCCCTGCCCGGCGTGCACCACCACATAGCCCAGCAGCGTGGCGCCCGTGGCGCCCTCCCTGGCCACCACCACGGCTTCGCGCACTTCGGGTTGCGCGAGCAATTGCGCCTCGATTTCGCCCAGCTCGATCCGGTAGCCCCGGATCTTCACCTGATGGTCGATGCGCCCCAGGTATTCCAACTGCCCGTCAGCGCCCCAGCGTGCCAGATCGCCCGTGCGGTACAGGCGTTCGCCGCCAGGGCCTGCGATGAAGCGTTCGGCCGTCAGACCCGCCCGGCCCTGGTAGCCACGCGCCAGACCGACCCCACTCAGGAAAAGCTCCCCGGGCACGCCGGCGGGTGCCGGATTCAAGGCGCCGTCCAGCACGTGCAGCCCGGTCGCCGCAATCGCCTGGCCCAGCCGGGGCGGTCCTTCGACGCGGCCCGCGGTGGACCAGATGGTCGTTTCCGTGGGGCCGTACATGTTCCACAGCTCCAGCCCCAGGCCTTGCAGCGCGAGCGCCAGATCCGGCTGCAGGGCCTCACCGCCGCACAGGCCGCGAATACGGCGCGCCGCCATGGGCCTCCAGCCGCTCGTCAGCAAAAAGCGCCACCCCGCAGGCGTGGCCTGGAATGCCGTGGCGCCGCAGTCCTCGATCAACCGGGCCAGCGCCGAGGCGTCGCGCGTGACTTCGCGGGAGGCCAGCACGAGCCGCGCGCCGGTGACGAGCGGCAGATACACCTCCAGCGCGGCGATGTCGAAGGACAGCGAGGTGGCCGCCACCAGCACGTCATCCGCGCCCAGTCCGGGCTGCTCCTGCATGCTGCGCAGGAAATGGCCCAGGGCTTCGTGCCGCACCATCACGCCCTTGGGCAGACCGGTGGAACCGGAGGTGTAGATGGCATAGGCCAGGTGATCGCCATGCAGCGGAACCTGGGGATCTCGCTCGGATTCGCCCGCCAGCTCGGCGGAGTCGTAGTCCAGCACCGGCAATGTCTCCGTATGCGGTAGCCGGGCGCGCACCTGCGGCTGGGTAAGGAGCCAACCCATGCCGCTGTCCGCCACCATGTGGGCCAGCCGCTGGGCCGGCAGTTGCGGATCGAGCGGGACATAGGCACCGCCGGCTTTCAGCACCGCCAGCAGCGAGACGACCATGGCCGCGGACCGCTCCATGGCGATGCCGACCCGGCTGTCGGGGCGCACCCCATGGCGAATCAGGCGGTGCGCCATCTGGTTGGCCCGCCGGTTCAACGCCTCGTAGCTCAGTTGCTCATCGCCCGCCACCAGCGCGATGGCTTGGGGCCGGGATTGCACCTGCTGTTCGAACAAGCGGTGCACTGGCACGAAGGGGGCGTAGCGTCGGGCATTCGTTCCCCACCGCATCGACTGCTGGCGTTCCGCCTCGCCCTGCACCGTCAGTTCACAGACCCGGGCACCGGGCTCGGTGGCGAGCGCGCCGACCAGGCCTTCCAGGGCCGCCCTCATCCAGCTGCACAGGCGCTGCGCATCGACCCGCCGGTCCACCTTGGCCGTGAGCGTGAAGCCTGTGCCCTGGTCGTCCACGGCCAGCTCCAGCGGGTAATTGGTGCGCTCTTCGCTGCCAAGCCACTCCATGCCGTCCCAGATCGGGCTCTGAGGCCCCTCAGCGGGCGGGCTGTAGCGGTAGTTGAGCAATGCCGAGAACAACGGGGTGTTGCCCTGGAGTGCGCTGCAGCGCTGCGCCAGCGCCAGGCTGGCATGCTCGTGGTGCAGCAGATCGCTCAGTGCACGGTGCGTTTGCTCCACGCAGGCACCGACGGCCTGCGCACCGAGCCTTACGCGCAAGGGCAGCGTGTTGATGAAAAGACCCAGGGCGCGATCCGCGCCGGTTCCGCCCTGCATGCGGCCGAACAGAACGGTGCCGAAAACGACGTCGTCCTTGCCCGTGGCTTGTGCCAGCACCATGGCCCAGGCCAGATGGAACAGCGTCGCCGCACTCACGCCGTGCCGCTGAGCCTGTGCCCGCACCTGGGAGGCCAGGCCCGCCTCCAGCAAAAGGCCGGCCTGCGCGAGTTGCGTTCCATCGCCCTGCACATCGTGCAGCCCGAACGGTGCGGTGGGCTCATCCACATCGCTCAGCATGGAGCGAAAGAACGCCTCGTGGTCGGCCTGGCCGTTGGCGCGCCGGGCTTGCGCCACGAACTGCCGGAACGGCATGCACGGGCCCAACTCCTGCGCCCGGCCCTGCTGGATCAGCGCGATCTCCTGGATGATCAGTTCCAGCGTGGTGTGGTCCAGCACCAGGTGGTGGCTGGGCAATTGCAGCAGCCAGCGGCCGACAGAGGCATCGTGCGCGGCCACCGCGTGGATCATGGGTGCGCGGCGCACGTCGATCCGGTGACGCGCGGGGTCCACCAGCGCGGCCAGCCGTTCGGCGACGGCCATCTGAGGCACCGCCGTATCGTCGGCATTGCGGTCCGCCTCCATCCATTGCAATTGCAGGGGCGCATGGCGGTAGACCACCTGCACCGGCTCGGGCAGGCCGTCCCACAGCACAGCCGTGCGGAGAATGTCGTGGCGCTCGATGACCTGGTTGAAGCTGTCAATGAAGCGCTCCAGCCGCTCCTGGCTGTCGAAACCGAGCGCATGCAGCGTGATGTATGCGTCGCCTTCGCGCTGCAGGCGGTGGTGGAACAGCATGCCGTCCTGCAGCGGCGCCAGGGGATAGATGTCCTGGATGTTGCTCGCACCGCCCGGCACCTGCGCAACGATCTGCTGAATGTGTGCGGGCTCCAGCGCGATGAGGGGCAGCATCTCCGGGTGGATTGCCGAGGCGCCGGGCGGAATCCCGTTGGGCGGCACCGATACTTCCGCAGGGGCCGGCTCCTGCACAAGGGCCTGGGCAAAATCCGCCAGCTCCGGGTGCTGAAACAGCGTGCGTACCTGGACCGGCCAGCCCTTTTGGCGCACCTGGTCAAGAAGGCGCAGCGCCACCAGGGAGTGTCCCCCGATTTCGAAGAAGTTGTCATGGCGCCCCACGCGCTCCAGCCCCAGCACCTGCCCCCAGATCTGCGCCAGCGCCTGCTCCACCTCCCCCCGCGGCGCCTCGTACTCCCGCGCCCTCAGGCCTTCTTGCTCCCCCGCCCCCTCCATCCCCATCTGCCCCAGCGCCTTGCGGTCCACCTTGCCGTTGCCGTTCAGCGGCAACCCCTCGGCCACCACCACCACCGCCCCCGGCACCATGTACTCCGGCAGCCCCTGCCCCAGCCGCCTCCTCAGCGCCCCCAGCTCGATCGCCTGCCCCGCCTGCGGCGACACGTACGCCACCAGCCTCGCACCGCTGTCGCGCTCCTGCACCAGCACCACCGCCTCCCTCACCTCGGGCTGCGCCAGCAACTGCGCCTCGATCTCCCCCAGCTCGATCCGGAACCCCCGGATCTTCACCTGGTGGTCGATGCGCCCCAGGTACTCCAGCTCCCCGCCCGCGCTCCAGCGCACCCGGTCCCCCGTGCGGTACAGCCGCTGTCCCCCCTCCGCAGCGATGAAGCGCTGCGCGGTGAGCGCCGCCTGCCCCAGGTACCCCCGCGCCAGCCCCTCGCCCGCCACGTACAGCTCGCCCGGCAGTCCGATGGGCACGGGCTGCAGCGAGCTGTCCAGCACGCGCAGCCCCAGGTCCGGGATGGCCACGCCCACGGGGCTGCGCGCCGCATCCAGGTCGCCCGCGTCACGGGCCGGTAGGTGACGTGCACGGTGGTCTCGGTGATCCCGTACATGTTGATGAGCCGCGGCCGGGCATCGCCCCAGTGCTCGATCCATTTCCTGAGCCGCTGCGGCTCCAGGGCCTCGCCCCCGAAGATGACCCAGCGCAGCGCCAGCCCGCTCTCGTAGGCCTCTCGCTGCTCCATGAGCTGACCGAAGGCCGAGGGGGTCTGGTTGAGCACGGTGACCTGCTGCTCGCGCAGCAGCTGCACGAAGTCCTGCGGCGAGCGACTGACCCAGTACGGCACGATGACCAGCCGCCCCCCGGTGCACAGGGCCCCGAAGATCTCCCACACGGAGAAGTCGAAGGCGTAGGAGTGGAACAGGGTCCAGGTGTCCTCGGGCCCGAAGTGGAACCACGGCTGGGTGGCATCCAGCAGCCGCGTGGCGTTGCGGTGGCTCAGCTGCGCGCCCTTGGGCCGCCCGGTGGAGCCGGAGGTGTAGATGACGTAGGCCAGCCCCTCGGGGTGCACGGCGATGCCGGGGTTACCCCCAGCCTCGCCCTGCCAATCCAGGGTGTCCAGCTCCACGGTGGGCAGGCCTTCGGCCCAGGCGAGCGATCCGCGCAAGGCGCTGTGGGTGAGCACCAGGGCCACGGCGCTGTCCTGCGCCATGTAGGCCAGGCGATCGGCTGGGTACTGCGGGTCCAGGGGCACGTAGGCCCCCCCCGGCCTTGAGGGTGGCGAGCATGCCAACGACCGTCTCCAGGCCCCGCTCCAGCGCCAGGCCCACCCGGACCTCGGGGCCCACGCCGCGACCGATGAGGTGGTGCGCCAGTTGGTTGGCCTGGCGGTTGAGCTCTCCGTAGCTCAGCTGCCGATCGCCCAGCACCAGGGCAACGGCATCCGGCCGCGCCCGCGCATGGCGCTCTATCCGCGCGTGCAGGGAACCCTCCCCCACCGGCTCAGCCACCCTCCCTCGCTCTCCCCAACCCTGCAGCCGCTCTCTCTC
>NZ_BAAJYT010000104.1:0-12567 GCF_057541515.1 Acidovorax sp. KNOB132 | reverse complement strand
AGCTGCAGGCCGAGGGCGACACCGTGCGTGCCCGCGTGCAGTGGGACAGCGAACGCGCCGGCCGCGCTGCAGGCCGAGGGCAGCACCCGCCTGGCCCGTGCCGGATGGCGGCTGGCAATGGCCTGCCGATGCACCGCTGGCCGCCACCGTGCGCGCCCAGTTGCCGGACGTGGGCGTGTGGTCCGCCCTGGCACCGCCGGGCTGGCGCGTGAAGGGCACGCTGGACGCCAATGTCGCCCTCGCCGGCAACCGCGCCGCGCCCCGATGGAGCGGCACGCTCGGCGCCGACCAGCTGTCGGTGCGATCGCTCATCGACGGCGTGGACCTGCAGGACGGGCGCCTGCGCGCCACGCTGAACGGCGACCGGCTCGACATCACCGAATTTCGCGTGAACGGCGGCCAGGGCAGCAACGCCCGCATCGCCGGCTTCAGCGGCAACCGCACCGCGGCCCCACGCGACGGCGGCACGCTCACCGGCAAAGGCAGCGTGTCGTGGACCACGGGCGGCAGCGGCGCCACCGGCTCCGGCATCGCCATGGACTTCGACGCCGAGGCGCGCGCCCTGCAGGTGCTGGTGCGCGCCGACCGCCAGGTCAGCGTGTCCGGCAATCTGCAGGCGCGGCTGCGCCAGGGCCAGTTCACGCTGCGCGGCAAGCTCACCACCGACCGCGCCACCATCATCCTGCCCGAGGCCGGCGCACCCAGCCTGGGCACCGACGTGGTCGTGCGCTCCGCCGCCAAGGACCGCGAAACCGTCAAGCAGGCCGAACGCGCGGGACAGGCCGCCGGCCGCGTGGAAGCCGCCAAGCCGCCGGACATCGCCGTCACCCTCAACCTGGGCGACGACTTCGCGCTGCAGGGCCACGGCATCACCACCCGCCTGGCGGGCGAACTGGAGATCCGCGGCGCCACCGTCGCCGGGGCGCCGCCGCGCGTCACCGGCGAGGTGCGCACCGTGGAAGGCCGCTACCGCGCCTGGGGCCAGTCGCTCGATGTGGAGACGGGCCTGGCACGCTTCAACGGCCCGTACGACAACCCCGCGCTGGACATCCTGGCCATCCGGCCGAACATCAGCGTGCGCGCCGGCGTGCAGGTCACCGGCTCGGCCAAGGCGCCGCGCGTGCGGCTCTATTCCGACCCCGATCTGCCCGACGCCGAAAAGCTCTCCTGGGTGGTGCTGGGCCGCAGCGGCGCCGCCGGCGCGCCGAGGCCGCGCTGCTGCAGCAGGCGGCGCTGGCGCTGCTCGGGGGCAACGGCAATGCCGGTGCCGGCAACTTCGCCAAGCGCGTGGGGCTCGACGAGATCGGGTTCAAGGGCCCCGGCTCGGGCGAGGATGCCTCGGCCGCCGCGCTCACCTTTGGCAAGCGCCTGTCCAAGGACCTGTACGTGACCTACGAGCGCAGCCTCTCGGGCGCCCTGGGCACGCTGTACATCTTCTACGACCTGACCAAGAGCCTCACGCTGCGCGGCCAGACCGGCGCGCAAAGCGCGGTGGACCTGATCTACACGGTGCGGTACGACTGACGGGGCCCATCAGCCCGCCGCGGCGCGGGCGAACTGGGGCGCGTTCTGCACCCGGCCATCCCCCTGCGGCAGATAGGGATAGAGCAGGCTCCCCGCGGCCTGCAACAATTCGAACTGGGCGGACGCCAGCCCCTGCTCCACCAGATCGAAATGGCACAGCGTGCCGTACAGGCCGCCGCGGTGATCGGTCACCGGCACGCCGTGATAGGCCACCACCACCCCGCGGAACGAGCTTGCCAGCAGCCGCTCGTCGTGCATCGAGTTGTCCACCAGCAGCGAGCCATCGCGCAGCACGAACTGGCAAAAGCTGTTGTCCAGCGCCACCACGGCCAGCGCCTCGGGCCGGATCTGGTGCTGCTTGTCGTAGAGAAAGACGTTGATGAGCTGTGACTCGATCACCTGGAAGATGCCGGTGTACCGATGCGGCACACCGCGGTTGAGGGCCTCCATGGCGGGAGAGAGTCCCTCCGCCAGGAGCAGGGCGTGGAACTGTGGAGGCGTCATCGGTGAAATCATTGCGGAGGCATTTTAGAGCGGCGCACCGCCCGGGGCGCGTTGCCGCTGCGGAAATGCGGCACTCCCATGGCCTCTGGCCCCGCGCCGGGGGCGATCTTCTTTTGCGGAGGTCTCAGCACAGCGGGGAAAAGCTGCCACGGCCACGCCTTTACAATCGCCCGTCCTCCTCGTAGTTCAATGGATAGAACGAGTGCCTCCTAAGCGCTAGATACAGGTTCGATTCCTGTCGAGGGGACCAATCACTAGTCCAGAAGCGTCCACACGCTTCCGGACTTTTTTATTTCCCCTTAGAAAACAGCATATTAGCTGTCCATTGCAGTCCAAGGCAATCCACAGTCATCTGAGCATCTTGGGGGCACATCTGGGGGCACCATTCTTCAGATTGGGGGCACATTACTGACACCTATGCCCCCAGGCGGGCGCCCCCAATAGTCGCGCATTCAGAAAAAATCACTTGCTCGCGCTGGGACGGTCGGTAAACCCCTCAAAGCCTACAAACCCCACCATTCGGCCTCGGTGCGCAGGCCAGAAAACCGGCCTTCGTCCGTTTTCACTTGCTCGCACTTCGACGGTCGGCAAACCCTCCAAAGCCTACAAACCCCACCAGTCCGGCCTGACTGCAGGTCTTCGAGTTGCCCTGCTGCCTTTTACAGGCTCGCGTTTCGTCGGAAAAAACCCTATAAAACCCACCAAACCCTACCAAGCCACCCGGCAGGATGTAACCGCAAGCCGCCCAACAGCAAGCAGCACCAGCGAGGGAACTTGGGAGGCCAGCCACCGTTGACATGGCCGCAATCGGCCAGAAGCGGCCCGGGGCGGCAGATGAAAGCGCACGCTCAGCGTAAGGGTGACCGGTACATGAGGCATCATGCGAGCGGCGCGGGCCTCAAGGCTTCCTTGGAACATCAACCGAGGACTTTCCTGCCGGACGCTGACCATCCAGGAATTCGCGCGTCCTGTCCCACTCGCGTTGCCGCGCGTCATTGAGCATCTTCACCAGCCGCATCGTCGTCTGATACCTAAGTTCATTAAACTGATCCGACGGTGTCGGATCAATTGCCGATTCGGCCATGCCCCGCTCGATCTGACCAATCAATGCATTTACGTCGTCGTGCGGGCGTGACAGCGTGTCCTTCCCTGCCTCAAGCGCGGCACGAACCTTCGCGTGGTACTCGTCTTTCACGGCTCGCGAAACCTTCCCCGCCGACTCAAGGTACCGGGAATCCCCGAATGCAAGGGTAGCGTTGACCGCAGCAAAGGGGGTCAGGAGAAATTTTGCGATGACCTCATAGGTCGGAGCTTTGACGATTTCGTAGGGGTTTGGGTGTTCTGCGATGTAGCGGCTCATTACCGATCCCGAGAAGCTGTCGTGATACGCCCGGGCTTCAGAGGCGGCAACGTCGCTGGCTAGCCGGGAGCGCGATTCCTCTAGATCTCTGTTCCTCGCCTCCTGAACCGACTGCCGCAGACGGAGGTCGGCGATTGCGCGCTCAGCATCAGATTTTTGGGCATTCAGCAACCGAACCTGTTTTTCCAGCGCAAAACGCTCGGCCTGCAGACGCTGCATCGTGGGACCACTCGCATCGATTTCCCTTTGCAGCCTTCCGAGTTCTATCTCCTTCGCAGCGATCTGCTCGCTCAGAAGCTCCTTCTGGTACACGGGCACAACCGTATAGAAGTAGCCGAAGACTGCCAGGACGAGCAGAAGCGGCTGGCTAAGGCTGGCGGCGCGCGCGAGCCAAACGTCTGCCCAGCAATTGCTTCCCACAGCAGCGGGAGGGGGTCTCTTCCGCAGCGTTTTCCTGTGAACGCGCATCGGTGCAGATGATGCCTAACGAAGCTGCGGGACAAGCCGGGTGATGCGAGATATTCTGGACAGGGTTCTCTCCTGAAAGTGTTTGCAGATTGGGATGGTGGCGGATACGCTGTTCAAAAGCTCAGGTATAAAACCGCCGACAAACCCGACAGGCGTCAACTCAGCAAACTATAGCTTGCCAGTGGGCAGGCACCGGGCACTGAGACAGCGCGGCTTGGACGGGAAGCCGGCGGATGGTGAGTCAACGGCAGCTTTGGGGTCGTTTCGTCCGCCGGCTGTAACGGGCCCTGAAATCGCCATCCAGAAAGAAGCTCTAGAGCCGTCACTCAATTAGACTCCAGGTGCAGCGCCAAAGCATCCAGCGGGCTGGAGGCTCCTCTGACTGCCACCTTCAGGATATGGGTGGAGAACATAGTCGTGCTCACATCCGATTGCCCCAGCAGCTAGTGCAGTGCACCGATGTCGGTGCCCGACTGCAACAAGTGCGTGACGAAGCTCTGGCGTAATGTGTGCACTGAAACTGGCTTGCAAATGCCCGCTTGGGCACCGGCTTTGTTTAAACGGCGTTGCACGCACCCGCTGGCTTAGGGCTGCGTGGCAACATCACCACCCGATCCTTGTAGCCCTTGGCTTGGCGCACCATGATCACTCCTCCGTCAAAGTCCTCGTCCTAGACCCGCAGGCGCAGGCCTTACATGAGCCGGCCAGTGCCACATAGCAAGCGAACTAGCAAAGCCATGTTGGCCGGCAACGCCGATGGCACTGCCGCCGCCTCGGCAATCGCCAAAACCAACGGAATGCATTTGTTGGTGCGCAAACGCTGCACGCCATCTAGCCATGGCAGACCCATGCCCAGTACCTCACGGCAAAGGAAAAAACTGTGCGCTCAACACTTGGTTGAGCATGGCAGCTGCTACCCGCCTCTCGTCGGCCAATATGGTTGGACAACCTTCGATTTCCTGCTATCCCATGTCTCGTGGATGCCGCAAGCAATGCCATTTCACAAACATTCGCACACACCGCGCACAGGCCCGTTCTGTAAGCAGGCTATAGTGTTTGTAACGATTTCGCACACGGACCTGATCCTGCAACCGTGTAGCGCGCAACACAGGAGAGCGGCGGGTTTTATGGCTAAATTTGAATCTGAATTTTCATGCAGCACACATGCCAAAAAGCCATGCCACAAACCCATATACGCGTTTTTCCCGCGCCAGTGTAGACCGCAGGTGCCACATTGGCCTGCGGCTTGGTGCGGTCTGCATTACCTTAGACCACTGAGCTAACCATGACTGCACTTCCCCCGATTCAGGTAACTCAGCCTGAAACATTCATTCTTGAATCGCTCAATGTCGATGACGAATCCAATCAACGCATGGATGGTCGCGTCTTGTACGAGGTATTGCGTCTGCAAGGGAAGAACCCGATCTACTATTACTTTCGAACGCAGGTTGAGCTGATCAAGTTTGCTGAGATATTTCGTGCTTCTGGCTACCGATATCTTCATCTTTCGTGCCACGGGGATGAGCAGGTGCTGCAGTTCACGTTTGGCCAGACAACGTATGCAGATTTCGGTGCGATATTTGAAAAGAAGCTCAACAATCGTCGGCTTTTCATCTCTGGTTGCAGCCTTGGCAATGAGGCCTTCGCTAAGGCCGTCTTCGAAAAAAAGTGGCGGCATGTACTCCGTGACGGCGCCAACTCGCAAAGTCTTCTTCTCTCAAACAAGTTCTTTTTGGCCAGCCTTCTACTACATGATGCACGCGTGGGATACCGAAGCGATGAAGCGTGAGCGCCTTTCCCAAGTGCTCGAACGTCTTACCGAAGTATTTGAGATGCCGATGGCGCACTTCTTCCGCAATACGGGAAAAAAGGGTGCGGTTGACTGCCGTCAGTTTGGCGGGGTTGCTGTCGCCGAGGCGCTTGTACCAGCAAAAGAAGCGCTGCCGGGTGAACCGTCAGCAGTGGTCTAACCACTTATTGCAGCGGGATCGCCTTCGGCTGCCGTCGAATTCAAACGCTAAGTCCCACAGAAGAAGTTCGATCCATCAGCAAACAGGAGGAGCCACATTGCCATACTCTGCAACCGTATTCCACGTCCTTATCGCGTCACCTTCAGATGTGCCAGCCGAGCGCGCCGCAATCGCGGAAGGTCTGCATGATTGGAATGCACTCAACTCACACGCGACGGGTTATGTACTTCTACCTGTCAAGTGGGAGTCCCACAGCGCGCCAGCGATGGGAGACCGCCCTCAAGCGATCATCAACGAACAGGTGGTTCGAAACTGCGACATGCTCATCGGTGCATTCTGGACAAGGCTAGGATCCCCAACAGGGGTCGAAGAAAGCGGAACGGTAGAAGAGATTCGATGGTTTTTGAAGCAAAACAAGCCAGTCATGTTGTACTACTCAAGACAGCAAGTGGATCTTGAAAACATCGACACGCAGCAACTCGAGAAGTTGAAAGAGTTCAAAAAGTCGATTCGAGACAAGGGTATCCAAGATCAATACGCTTCTATTGACGACCTCAAGCAAAAGCTCTCGCGTCATCTAACGATCGTTATGAGGGATATGACTGTTAATCCAGTTGTCGATGCTCGGATCGTCAGGGCCGCCAAGGAGTCAACCCGAGAAGAGCCGGAACGAGTGATAGAAAAGGTGGCACCTAAGCGAAAAGCTGCGTCGTCAATAGCAAAAATTTGGCTGGAAGACTACACAGAGAAATCTTTTGCGGTACGAGGAGATACGCGGGAATTCGCAGATGAGATTCGGGAGTTTGGGGGGAAGTGGATTTCCTTGAAGTCTGGTGGAAAGGGATGGATGTTCTCAAAGCGTAAGCTCGAGGAGGTAGCGCGGATCGTTGGAGTGCAACCGAAGCTTCGTCCCAGTGAGGCCTAATCCTTTATCGAGAGGACAAGCTCCATTGAGCCTCTCTTGCCCCAGACCCATTTCCCCATAAAAAAGCGCGAAGCGGCCTCCACCACTTCGCGCTTCTTCTCGCCTGACCCTACGCCCTACAGCACAGCCTCCCCACTGTGCCGCGTCATGTGAATCTGCGCAGGCGTCAGCACATCCTGCGCCGTCAGCGCCCCCAGATCGAACACTCCCAACGCCTCCACGTGCGGCCGCGTGCCGAACTCCGGCAGCCCTTGCGCCATCGCCTTGAGCCCATTGAGGATGAACGCCCATCGCGCCGCCACAGTGGCATCGTGGATCGCCTGCGTCGGTGCGGAACGTCCCAGCGAATCCTCGTGCACGCTGTGCGCGCAAGGCGCATGCGCCGCTAGTGCCATGGCCCTGGCCACCAGTTCCCCGGCCTCCTGCAGCGCCTTGTAGCCCTCGGCCTGCGTGTGTGCGACATAGGCCCGTTCATACGCTGCTGCATACATACGCGCCTGCGTACTGGCCTCGGCCGCAAGCGCCTGCAGTTCCTTGGCTCCCCTGGCCTGCGCCACTCGCATCACCTCGGCCATGGCCTGCGCATCATTCTTGCGATTGAGCGCTGCGTGAGATAGCCCCCGTGAGAGGCCTCCCGCAGGGCCAGACACGCGCTGCACTCAGGCAGATCGCCGCCGATGCCATGCCAGCAGCCCCAGCAATGCCGTCAGCATCGCCAAGCCGAAGTGCGACAGCGTGGGAATGGCGGCGGCACTCGCCGGCGCCGCGGCGATCACCGCCGGCCCGCCCGGATCGGAGATCGTGCCCACTGCCGGATCGGCGTCCCCCGGGCCGTTGTCCTCGATGTCGAAGGTCACCGTGTCCCCATTGATCTGGGCGCCCGGCCATTCGAACCACTCCGACTGCGCCGCGCCCGCCGTGCGCGGGCCGTACTTCATGAAGCGGCTGCCCGCTGCCAGCGCCTGCGGGTACTTCAACGTCACGGTGACCTTGCCCGCGCAGGTGGTGGCCACGAAGCGGAAGACGCCTTGGGGAAACTGCGCGCCCGCGGGACGGCTGGATGGCACCTCGAACACGGTCTGCGCGGTGTCGAACGTGCAACCGCTCACGCCGGTCAGCGACGCGGTGATCTGCCCACTGCCGGCGGGCGAAGCGCCGGTGAACGAGTCCTCGACGCTCGGCAGGCGCACCACCAGATGCAGGGTCGATTCCTTCTGGATGTTGTAGTCCGAGAGGGTTCGGCCGTCTTCCAGTTGCTTGCCCGCGAAGATCAGCCGCTGCTGCTCGGGCGCAATGCCTTCCTGGTCCTGGATCTTGGCCTTCACGTTCTCAATCGAGTCGCTGGGCTCCACGTCCAGAGCGATGGTCCTTCCGGAGACGGTTTTCACGAAGATCTGCATGGCCCACGCGCCCTGCGAGAGGGCGGCGAGCGCAATGAAGAGGGCCCATCGGGCAGCCCATCTCCGAATATCCAGAAAGGGGGGAACAGGCGGGGAGAACGCAAAAACCATGGATCAACTGGCAGCAGGTCGAAAAAGACCCGGGATCATGCGTTTCTGACGGGTTTCTTACAAGCGTTCCAGCCCTGGATCTGCGGAAAGTCGCGTTTTTTAAGGGGCTTGCGCCAGCCAGCCGTCGATCACCCGGGGCAGGCCGCCGCCAGTGAGCGGACGCAGCGCATGGCGGCGAGCCGGAGTTTCCAGGGGCGGTCGGTCCCAGGCATGCGGGGTCAGCGCCCGCAGACCGCGTCTCAGCGGCTGAGCATCGCGACGACCGCGACGATGCCGAGCACCACCACCGCCACCGCCCGCGCGGCCCAGCCGCCCAGGCTGGCGGCGGTCATCCCGGCAATGCCGGCTTTCACGGTACCGGCGTGGCGGCCTTCGTGGGTGCCGGATTCAAAGGCAGAGCGCCTGCTGATGGCCATCGCCTGGGGATGGCCGCAGCCGGGGCAAGCGGTCGCCTGATCGGAAATCTGCCGGTTGCATTCGGGGCATGGAACGAGTGCCATGGGTTTTCTTCTCCTGGTGCATGGATGGAACGATGGCCACAACCTGCCTGTGACAATCGCACCATAGCCCGGCCCTTGCCCTCGGCTGTTTCGAAATGCGTCGAAGCTGCGCGGCACCAACCGCGTCACGGCGAGCGTTGCAGCTCCCAACGGCTGCCATCGGCAAAAGACAGCCTGAGTCTCAAGGTGCCACCGGCTGCGGTGTACAGGCTGTATCGGCGAATTTGCGACAACTGCCGATGGGCCCAGGCCTCCATCTGCATCAGGGGCTGATCGTCGCACGCAGCCATCGTCTGGAAAACTGGCTCGGCACGAATGCCGCCATCCTCGGCCCACCACCGGTATCGGAATGTCGACCCGTTGCACACGCGCAGGCCGAAAAGCCCGGCACCTGGAAAGCTCAACCGCACCGATGGGCCGGAATTGCCCATGCCGGTCCTTGGCCAATCGTGCCGCTCTGTGCCATCAGGGCCGAAGATCGAAACCAGTCCCCATTCAGCGGTATCCAGCGTGCCGAGGTAGAAGTTTTCGCGCGCTGGCTCTGCCTCCCGCTGAGGGGGCTGCTGTGGCGAGGCCATCGCGCCACTCGCTATCAGAGCGAGCGCGGCACCAGCGATGAGCGCGAGCACCCTAGCGGGCCCCGCCCAACTTCTCGAAATCCGCATCCAGCCGCGCCAGCGACGCCGCGATCTGCGCGCGCCGGGCCTTGATCCAGCCGTCCTGCTCGGCCACGCGCTGGGATGCCTCGCGCAGCATGCGGTCCATTTCGGCGGGCTGCGGGCCGCCGGCGGTCTGGCGGTTCCTGACGATCGCCACGGGGTCGAGCGTGGAACGGAACTCGGCCTCGGACAGGGGCAGCACCTGCGCAAACTCCGTTCCCTTCACCGTCTCGGCGTAGATGCGTTGCGCCTGCGCATACGGAAATGCGAGGGGCCGGATGTCCTTGGCCTTGGCGTATTCCACGACCTCCGAGGCGAAATGGTGGCCGACGCGGAAGGGCAGCTTGTATTGGCGCATCAGCACGTCGGCCAGTTCCTGCGAGGCGGTCCAGTCGCTGTTGAGCTCCTCCAGCGCACGCTGGGGATCGATCACCAGGTTGTTGAGGATGCGCGTCCAGTTGTTCAGTACGCCGACCGCCGCCTGCACCATCGCGGCGTTGGTGCGGACCTCCTTGGGGTCGCTCATGCCGGGGGGGATGTTGTGCGCCTGCAATGCGGGGCCCATGCCCAGGTTGAGCGCGGTGGACGCGTCGCGGCGGGTGCTGTTGAGCAGGCCGGGATTGCGCTTTTGCGGCATGGCGCTGGAGACATACGTGTTGCCGCCGCCTTCCTGCAGCAGGATCCAGGGGCGCGGCTGGGCGTATTGGGTCATCACGTCTTCGATGAAGCTGCCGGCATGCAGGGCGATGGCCATGACGATGGCGCCGGCCTCCACGGGCTGGTCCACGGCGGAGATCTGCGCGGCGTCGTACGCGTTGTCCACCGTGGCGGAAAAGCCCAGGTAGTCCGCCATGCGCTGGCGGTTCAATGGCCAGCTGGTGCCGTTGAGCACCGTGGTGCCCATGGGTGAGCGGTCCATGCGGGCATAGGCTTCGCGGATGCGCTGGGCGTCGCGCTCCAGCCCGGCGGCGATGCCCAGCAGATAGTGGCCGTAGCTGTTGGGCTGGGCCGCCACGCCGTTGGTGTAGTTGGGCACCACGGTGGCCCGGTGCTTGCCGGCGAGTTCGATCAGGGTGGCGGTGGTCTGGCTGAGCGCCTCGGCCAGGTGGAGCATTTCATCGCGCAGGATGGCGGACCGCGCGGTGGCCAGCATGTCCTGGCTCGATCGGCCGGCGTGCAGCAGCGTGATCTGGGGTCCGGCGGCCTCGATCAGCAACGGCTCGAAGGTGATGACCAATGAGGGCCGCTTGCCACCCGGCTTGTCGCCGTTGGCCAGCACCTGGGTGATGCCTTTGTAGACGAGGGGTGACAGCGATGGGTCGAGCAGGCCTTCGTCGGTGTTGATGACGGCGGTGGCCTTGTTGATCTCGCCGAGCCAGAAGAAATCGTCGTGCTTTTTGGCGGGGGTCTGGGCGCCCGCGTGGGGCACGAGGGCCGCCAGGGAAAGGGCGGCGGCAATGGCGAGTCGGGTGGGTTTCATGGGCATGGCCTGTTGTCTCTGTAATGGGTTTGTTCCACCGGCGCAGGCGGCCGTGGCGATGATGGGCGCGCTGGGTCCGTGCTCAATACACGCCGTAGCGGTACGCAAAGTACAGGGCGGCGAGGGTGCCGACGACGGCGAGGACGGTCATTGCTTTGCGCATGGGAACTCCGCGGGGGAAAAGGCCATGGTAGCCGCCCCGGCGCCGCCACCCGCCATCGGCGTCAGCGGCCGTGCAGGCCCTGCGGCGCACTGCCCGGCCGCGCAGCGCGCCGCTGCAGCAGCGCCCGCACCATCACCCCCACCACCAGCGCGTTGACCACGAAAATGCCCGCGTGCAGCGCATTGCTGTGGTGCAGGAAGCCGATGAACTCGAACGGCAGGTAGATCGCCCCACTGCCCGCCGCCAGCACCTCGGCCCAAGGGCGTTCCTTGAACAGGCCGTACGCCTCCACCAGCCGCAGCGCGGCATACGCGGCAGCGCCCAGGGCCAGCAGCATGAGCCGGGAGTCCTGCACGTTGCGGGCCGCGTCCAGAAAAATCTGCGGGTATCTGGCCGCGGGATTGAGGTGCGCATGCTCGATGAGCCGCACCGCGATGGCGTAGATGTCGCGGTGCGCCAGCGACAGCAGCCCGGTGGCGGCGGCCAGGACGAGCAGGCCCTTGAAAGCTTCGAGGAACGCGACGAGACGGACGGCCTGGTTCATGGAAAACGCCTCCCACGCGAAAGGCGCGGATGGATGCATGGTGAATGGGTGACGAAAGGCGGACGGGCGCCAGGCCGATTGTCGGCCCTGCCGGCACGCGCGCCGCCGACCCCATCGCGCAGCCGGGGCCCCGGCCTACAATCCGCCGGCCCGCCCCGACGATCCGATGGCGCCGCTCCACGGATGCGGATCTGAGCCAAAAAGGCCTCCAGCGCAATCAACCTCCCGGCATAGTGCTATCAAAAATGAAGCAACCGACTTCCATCGCCCTGCTGCACGCCCTGCGTGCGCTGCGCCGTTGGGTGTTGATGGGCTTCATGGCGGCGATGGCGGTGGCCACGGCCTCGCCGCTGGTGCATGCGCGGGCGATGGAGTGGGTCTGCTCCACGTCCGGCATGGTCAAGGTCTATGTGCAGACCGACGACGGGCCGGTGGAGATGGGGCAGACGGCCATGGACTGCCCCCTGTGCATTCCCCACGGCGCACCGCCCCCGGTGGTGGCGGTGCAAACCCTGCCGCAGCCGCTGCCGCTCGGGCATGCCATGCAGGCCATTGCGGCGGCGCGCATCGCGGCCGCCACGGCCGCGCCATTGCCTGCGCGCGGGCCCCCGGTCTTTCAGCACGCCTGAGCCTCGCCGGCTCCCTGCGTTCGCCGCAGCGCGGCCATTCGCCCGTGGGCGGGTGACTGCCGCCCCGCGCGAACGCATTTCCCCTCCCCCTTTGCTGATCCGGCCTGCCGGGCGCACTGCCGTACCGCCGCCACTGCGCGGCGGGCGGCGCGCGCCGGGTGCGGGCGATCCGCGTGCTGATCGATGCCATGACCACGACTTCCCTTTTTTCCTCCGCCCTGCCCGTGCCACCGCCGCAGCCACAACCGCAGCCGCAGCCGATCCCGGCCCGGCCGCCGCGCAAGGCATGCTCGCCGCTGGCCCACGCGATGCTGGCGGCGCTGGGCCGGG